>JASHPJ010000131.1 GCA_030038195.1 Acidobacteriaceae bacterium | reverse complement strand
CGCCGGCTTGTCGCGCTCCACGGCGGCAAGCGCCTCGCCGGCAAGCTGCGCGCGCAGCTCATTGTTGGAGTGGCGCGCAAACCAGGCACGCAGGTTCTCATTTTCCGCGCGCCCGGCCAGATATTGGCGCAGCAGCCGCTCGATCGCTTCAGGCACCTGCGTCGCCGCGCAGCGATAACCCACCGGCCGCGCCACGCCTGCGTGCTGGCCCACCGCGCCGCCCAGGCAAAAGTAGTAGGCATCCACCAGCTTGCCTTCCTGCTTGACCTTCTTGCCTTCCAGGCCGATGTCGGCGATCCAGTGCTGGCCGCAGCCATTGGGGCATCCGGTCACGTGCAGCTTGAGCTGCTGGTCGAACTGCGGCAGCCGCTCTTCGAGCTCGCCCACCAGCCAGCGCGTAAAGCCCTTGGTTTCCGTGATCGCGAGCTTGCAGAACTCGGTGCCAGTGCAGGCAATCGCGCCCCGCCAGAATATCGAGCCTTCCACATGCAGCCCGATCTGGCCAAGCTCGCGTGCCAGCTCGGCAGTCTTCGCCCTGGGCACATCCACGATCACCAGGTTCTGCGAAATAGTACAGCGCAGCGCCCCGCTGCCGAATCGCTCGGCCAGCTCCGCCGCCGCCTCAAACTGCTCGCCGGTCACCCGCCCCCGCAGCACGGAAGCGCCCACGTAGCACAGCCCCGGCTGCCGCTGCGGATGAATGCCCACGTGATCGCGCAGAATCTCATTCGGCACATTCTCAGGCACGCCGGGATCGAGCTTATAGCCCAGCCTGCTGTTCAGCTCATCGAGAAAGTCTGCGGGCGTCCAGCCCTCCTTGGTGAACAGGTACTTCAACCGCGCCCGTTCGCGATGCTCGCGCAGCGCCTGCTGATCGCGGAAGATCTCCGCCACCGTCCGCGCCACGTCGATGGCCTGGTCGGGCCGGACAAACGCATCCAGTCTCACCGCCAGATGCGGCTCATTCGACAGGCCTCCACCCACGCGCAGCGAGTAGCCCACTTCGTCGCCGCGCCGCACGGCCGTCAGCGCAACGTCGTTGACCTCCGGATAATTGCACCACGAGGTGCAGCCAGACGCAGAGATCTTGAACTTGCGCGGCAGATTGTAGAAAGCGGGATTGGCGGTCAGCAGCCGGGCGATGCCGCGCGCAATCGGCGAGGCATCGATCAGCTCGTCGGCAGCTACGCCGGCCAGCGGACAGCCGGTCACGTTGCGCACCACGTCGCCGCAGGCACCCTTGGGCGAGAGGCCAATTGCGCTCAGCGCATCCACCACCTCCGGCAGCGACTCAATAGTGAGCCAGTGAAGCTGGATATTCTGGCGCGTCGTAATATCGGCCAGGTTGCGCGCGTACTTGCGGGCAATCTGGCCGATGGTGCGCAGTTGGCTCGCCGAGACAACCCCGTTGGGGATGCCGATGCGCAGCATGAACCACTCGGAAGCCAGGCCTTCGCCGCCCTTGCCGCCGGTGGCGCCCACGCCGTCGCCCTGGGTGTAGATGCCCCACCACTTGAAGTAGGCCGAGGCCCACTCAGGCACCACACTCGAACGCCCCGCGCGCGCGAAGGCGCGCACCTCGTCAAAGGCCTCCCAGGGGTTCTTTTCCTGCTTCAGGCGCTCCATGCGCTGAGCTTTGGTCTCTTTTACAGCAACAGCTTCACTCATGTCTGCCTTTTCCCGGTAGAAACGGAAAACCCGCGGCAGCTAAGCTGGTGCGCGGGCATTCGGAAATCGTGGTTTTGTGCTTCTGGGGTTCTGGTCCACGTCACCTGTGCGCGCGAGTACGGGGACAGCAGCGACAACAGGCAATCAAAGTCATGAGTAGATGATAGACTGCGGCGAGCAGAAACGCAACCTTCTGCTGAACGCGGATCAGGCGCGCGGAGCCTCAAGCGCGCCGGTGAGGCTGGCCACACGCTCCACCTGGCGGCTTTTGCACCATTGCTCAAGCTCGCGCACCAGCCGCTCGGTGGCGCGCGGATCGGCATAGCTGGCCGTGCCCACCTGCACCGCGGTCGCGCCGGCGAGCAGGAACTCGACCGCATCCTGCGCGGTGACGATGCCGCCCATGCCCAGGACAGGAATGCTCACCGCCCTGGCCGCTTCGTAAACCATGCGCAGCGCAATGGGCTTGATGGCCGGGCCCGAGAGTCCGCCGGTCACGTTGGTGAGCTTCGGCTTGCGCTCCTCCACGTCGATGGCCATGGCGAGAAACGTGTTTACCAGGCTGAGCGCGTCGGCGCCCGCATGCGCCGCCACCTGCGCCATCTCCGCAATCGAGGTCACGTTGGGCGAGAGCTTGACGATCAGCGGACGCCTGGACGCAGCCTTGGCCTGCGCAACCAGGTCTTCGAGGCAGCTGGGATCCGCGCCGAAGGCCATTCCGCCTGCATGCACGTTGGGACAGGAGACGTTCAGCTCGTAGGCCGCGATGCCTTCGGCCTGGTTGAGCTGCCCGATGACGCCCAGGTACTCGCTGACCGTGTAGCCGAAGACGTTCACGATCA
Organism: Acidobacteriaceae bacterium; assembly: GCA_030038195.1. Lineage (GTDB taxonomy): Bacteria > Acidobacteriota > Terriglobia > Terriglobales > Acidobacteriaceae > Telmatobacter. The sequence goes on along the minus strand of JASHPJ010000131.1, from coordinate 36,616 downwards.
CCTTGCACTGTGGGTACCGCTTCATGGGCGGCAGTTTTTTTTCAAGGTAATCCTTCACGCCCACATTCTGGAGCCCGATGGCGTTGAGCATGCCGGCCGCCGTGTGGATAAGCCGCGGCGGAGGGTGACCGGCCATCGGCTCCAGCGAGATTCCCTTGGTGACAAACCCACCCAGCCGCTCGAGCGAGACAATCTCCTCGAACTCGATGCCGTAACCGAAGGTGCCGCTGGCGGCGATCACGGGATTCGCCAGCTCGATCCCGGCCAGCGAAACTTTCATATCAGGTTTCACCGCCGGAAACTTCCCTCCTCCACTTGCTTTCCGCATCCGCCAGGACGTCCAGTTCATGATACTCGCCCAGGTTGCCGGTCGAGAGGCAAATACGATCCAAGCACGGCGAAGCGGCGCTTCATGCCGGCACAGAAGGTTGCCGCAATCTCCGGACGCAATGCAAGTGATAGAATGCAGGCACCCATTGCCATGCCTGGCGCCTCCGCCCATATCGAGGTTGCGTTTTCGCAACGGCCACGGCAGGTGGTTCCCATCAGCGAACTGCCATTCTTCATCGGACGCGGCAGCGAAAACGGAAATCATCTGGCACTGGACGACCTGCGCGTCTCGCGCAGGTGCCTGGTCATCTCCGCCGTGCCCGAGGGATTCCGGATCGAAGACCGCGGCCAAGCCGGCGGCATCTTCGTCAACCGGCGCCAGGTCACCGAGGGAAAAATTCTGCGCGACGGCGATCATATACGGGTCGGCGGCGACGACCAGTGCCAACTGGTATTCCGGTCACTGCCGCATCCGCAGCAGCGCGACGATGGCCTGGCCAGGCTGAGCAGCCTGGGCAGCGGGCGGCCCGGCGACTCTCATCACGAGCTTAACCGCCTGAGCCTGCTGCTCGAAGCCACTTCGCTGCTGCACTCGGAGCTTCCGCTCGAGTCAATCTTCGCCACCATGCTGGATCATGCCATTTCCATCACGCGCGCGGACCGCGGCATGCTGCTGGAACCGGACGCCTGCGGGGCACTGCAGGTGAAGGTGGCGCGCAGCCGCGAGAACAGGCATCTTGAGCCGGAAGCGATGGACCCGAGCCGCACTCTGCTTGGACAAGCCATCGAACAGCGCGCGGCAGTAATCAATGAAGACCTCGCGCTGGCTGACTTGAATGTGCAGACCGCGCACAGCGTCGTTGCGCAGTTCCTGCGCTCGGCGGTGGTGATTCCGCTCTACAACGTCTCCCGCGCAGGCGCTGCCGCGGCCCAGGGCCTGGCCCGCGCCGAGCTGCTTGGAGCCCTTTATCTCGATTCGAAGCTGGCTTCCGCATTCTCCACGCTGGACCGGCAGATTCTGGATGCCCTTGGAGCGCAGGCAGCCAGCATCCTGGACAACACCCGCCTGATGCAGCACGAGCGGGAGCGCCAGCGGCTCGAACAGGAGCTGAGCATTGCGCGCCAGATCCAGCAGGCGCTGGTGCCGCAGGGATTGCAGGACTATCCGCACCTGGCCATCACCGGGATTCATCATCCGTGTCACGAGGTGGGCGGCGATTACTTCGACGTGTTTCCGCTGCCCGACGGCCGCGCTGCCGTCCTGATTGCGGACGTGGCCGGAAAGGGATTGGGCGCGGCACTGCTGACCACCATGCTGCAGGGAGCGCTCTCCGGATTGACCTTCGGCGGCGAGCCGGTGAAGGTCTTCGAGCATCTCAACCGGTTTCTCTGTAACCGCGCGGTCGTGGGCCGTTACGTAACCATGTTTTTCGGGCTCCTGGCGCCCGATGGCACGCTGGAGTTCGTTCGCGCCGGCCATCCGTCGCCGCTGCTGCTGCGGCGCGGGAGCGTGAGCGAGCTCTATGATGAAGGCTCGTTTCCTATTGGATTGCTGGAGGAAGCTTCTTTTACCGCGGCACGGGTTCAGCTTGAACCCGGCGATACGCTGCTGCTGTTTACCGATGGCGTGACGGAAGCCGAGGATATAGACCGCAACCTCTTTGAGGGGACGCGCCTGACAGAAGCCCTGGCCCAGCACTCCGACTGCTCGCTGGATGCGATTCAGGCCGGAATCCTCGGCGCGGTGGAGAAGTTTACCGAGGGCGCGGAGCAGTCGGACGACATCACGCTGCTGCTGGTCCGCTACCGGACGCCGGTACCGGCCGATCGCTCGCAGTCCTTGTAACTCTACGCCGTTACCGGCTCGCTTGAATTCACCTTCACCGGCGTGAGCCAGCCGAAGCGGTCGGGCTTCAGTCCGTTGGCGATGCCGAAGAACTCGTCGGCGATCTTCCTGGTGATCTCGCCGGTCTTGCCGTCAGCCACAACCACGCGATCGATCGAGCGGATGGGCTGCACTTCGGCCGCCGTTCCGGTGAAGAACACCTCGTCGGCAATGTACAGCAGCTCGCGCGGAATGGGCTGCTCGGTCACGGTGAGGCCCAGGTGCCGCGCGATGGTCAGCACCGAGTCGCGCGTAATGCCCGACAGCGCCGAGTTGGCCAGCGGCGGCGTAAAAATAACGCCGTTGCGCACCACGAAGATGTTCTCGCCCGAGCCCTCGCTCACCAGGCCGCCGGTGTCGAGCGCGATGCCCTCCTGGTAGCCGTTGGTCTCAGCCTCCATGCGGATGAGCTGCGAGTTCATGTAGTTGGCGCCGGCCTTGGCCAGCGCGGGCATGGTGTTGGGCGCCAGCCGGTTCCAGCTCGACACGCAAACATCCGCGCCGCCGTGGCCGGCAATGTACTTGCCCCACGCATAGTTGGCGATGTAGACCTCAATCGGGCAACCCTTCGGGCTTACGCCCATCTCGCCGTAGCCGCGCAGCGCGATGGGCCGGATGTAGCACGGCGCCACCTCGTTGGCCTCGATCAGGTCCACGACGCCGGCACAAAGTTCTTCGAGCGAGAACGGAATTTCCATCCGGTAGATCCTGGCCGAGTCCAGCAGCCGCTGCATGTGCTCCGGAAGACGGAAGACGGCCGAGCCCTGCGGCTGTCCGTAGCAGCGAATCCCTTCGAACACGCTGGAGCCGTAGTGGATCACGTGGCTCATCACGTGGATGGTGGCCTGCTCCCAGGGAATCAGGTTGCCGTTGTGCCAGATCTTTGCGGTCGTTTGGATGGGCATGACGAGTCAGCGAACTCCTTCGCGCGCCAGAGAAGCGCACACTTAGAGGGTATCGCGAATCCGCGCTGCCTGTCACGGCAGGGTTGTGGACGCGCCGCACCGCTGTCTATCCTTCGCCACTCCCGGCGCGCCCGAGGGGAACTGCCGCAGCCGCGCGACGGAGCGGAGCCCGATCCTGTATCGTGGTGGGGTCGGCGCTATGATCTTCGCCCTCCCAACCCTGGCCGAGCCACGGCATTTCTCCCTTGCAGAAAAGTTGCTCTTCCTCGCGCTGGCTGCAGCCTCAGTCTGGGGTTTCTGGCGGCGCTTCGGCGTGGTGCTCGAAAAGATCCTGGAGGCAAAGAAGGACGCCGGCTTTCATCTCTTCCCCATCGGCCGCCGCGGGCGGGAGTTCTTATGGGAAGTAATGTGCCAGGCCAAGGTCATCCGCCAGCGCCCGCTGCCGGGGCTGGCCCACGCCTTTGTCTTCTGGGCCTTCTGCGCCTTCGCATTGGTCACGCTCAACCACTGCGCGACGATTCTCGGCATCGGCTTTCTTGATCCCGATGGCTTCGCCGGCCGCTGCTATTTCTACTTCGCCGCCGTATTCGCGCTCGCCTGCGCGGTGGGCATCCTGGGGCTTTTTGTGCGGCGATTTCTGGCGCGGCCCAGGTGGCTGGGCGAAAAGCTGTCCTGGGAATCCGGCCTGATCGCGCTGCTCATCTTCGCGCTCATGGCCACGTACCTGGCCGCGTTCTTCGTGAGCGATAAGAACCCGGCCGCAAAAGCGCTCTGGTGGGCGCACACGCTTACCCTGCTCGCCTTTCTGCCGGTCATTCCGCACACCAAGCACCTGCACCTGGTGCTGAGCCCGGTGACAGTTTTTCTCTCGCGCGGCGGCTTCAGCCGTATTCCGCCGCTCAGCGGCGACGAGGACTTCGGCCTGGTGGCCGGCAAGGACCTGACGCAGCTTGTCAGCCTGCAGGCCTATTCCTGCGTGGAGTGCGGACGCTGCACCGAGCACTGCCCCGCCAACAACACCGGCAAAAGGCTCAACCCCAAGCAGATTGTGCTCGGCCTGCGCGGCTATCTCAATGAGTTCGGGCCATCGTCAGATGAGCCGCTGCTGGGCAAGTACAACTCGCAGCAGGCGGTATTCGAATGCACCACGTGCGGCGCGTGCGAGTTCCAGTGCCCGGTGGGCATCGAGCACGTGCCCATCCTGGTGGGCCTGCGTCGCGGCGCCGTGAACACCGGCGCGTGGGACGATCCGCACGGCGCCAAGCTCTTTCTCGCGCTCGAGCGCGGCTCCAACGCGCTCGGCTTCCCCCTCGCCGAGCGCGACAGGTTCATCGAAAAGAACGCGCTGCCACTCTACGACGGGACTCAAGAATATTGTTTATGGCTCGGCTGCATGGGCGGCTACGATCCCAAAGGCCGCGAGATCATCCTGTCGCTGGTGCGCGTGATGCAGCACCTTGGCGTCACCTTTGGCGTGCTGCGCAAGGAAAAATGCACCGGCGACCCGGTGCGCCGCTTGGGCAACGATCTGCTCTTTCAGCAACTGGCAGAAAGCAACATGGAAGCACTGAAGCAATCCAAAACCAAAAAAATAATTTCCATCTGCCCGCACTGCGTGCGCACCATCCAGGAGGACTGGAAAGAATATGGCACGCCACCTGAGATCGAGCATCACAGCGAGTTCCTGGCCCGCTACGCAGACAGGCTTCCGCAGCAGCAGAGCAGAGAAAAAATTGTCTTTCACGATCCCTGCTACCTGGGCCGCTATCGCAATGTCTATGACGAGCCGCGCGCCGTTGTTTCGCTAGCCGGTAAGTTGGTCGAAGCGCCGCGCCATCGCGAGCGCAGCTTCTGTTGTGGCGCAGGCGGCGGACTGGCGTTTTTAGGTGAGGAAACCGGCGAGCGGGTCAGCCACAATCGCGCCGCGGAGCTGGCCTCGACCGGCGCATCGATCGTGGGCGCAGCCTGCCCCTTTTGCAATACCATGTTCCGGGACGCGCTGGCCGCGCAGGGCGCCGGCGCGCCGCAGTTACTGGACATCGCGCAGCTCGCCGCACGCACATTACCCCAGGACAACTCAACGTAGCACCGAACTCTTGCAGCGCCGGCCTTAGAATCTGGCAGCAACGAATCCGCGCGGGAGCGCTTCAGCATGAAAATCATCGTCGCCATCAAACAAGTTCCGGAACGCGATGCACAGGTGCACATCGACTCCTCCGGTCAATGGATTGAGGAGGCCAATCTGCAGTACGCCATGAACGAGCCCGACGCCTACGCGCTCGAAGAGGCGCTGCAGCTCAAGGAGAAAGCCGGCGGTGAAGTCATCGTCATCAGCACCGGCCCCGAGCGCGTGAGCCAGACCATCCGCGAAGCTCTCGCCAAGGGCGCGGACCGCGCCATCCACGTGGTCTGCGACGATCTTGCCGCGCGCGACGCGCTCGGCGTAGCGCGCCTGCTTGCCGCGGCCATCCAGCCGGAAAGCCCCGATCTCCTTCTCACCGGGCTGCAATCGGAAGACCTTGGCCTGGGCCAGACCGGCGTCATCGTCGCCGAGCTGCTCGGCCTGCCGCACGCCTCGCTGATTTTGCAGGTAGAAATCATCGCCAAGGAAGGCTCCAAAGCTCAAATCAAAGCCAGGCGCGAGCTCGAAGAGGGCTGGTTCCAGTCCATCGAACTGCCCAGCCCGGCGGTGCTGACGATCCAATCGGGCGGCAACAAGCTGCGCTACGCCACGCTGATGGGCATCAAGCGCGCCAAGACGAAGGAAGTACGCACGGTGCATGCGGCCGATCTCGGCGTCAGCGCCGCGCCTGCCGTCGCGCTTGAGGCCATCACGCTGCCCAAAAAGCAAAAATCTACGCAGATTCTCAATGGCAGCGCCGAAGAAGCCGCCGCCGCGCTGGTGGAAAAACTCAAGTTCGAAGCGAGGGTCTTATGAGGGTTCTTGTGATCCTGGAGGAGCGTGGTGGGCACATCAGCCGCACAAGCTGGGAAGCAGCCACGGCGGCTCTGCGCCTTGCTCCTATGCAGGAGATCACCGCAGTTGTGATCGGCGCGCAGACTGAATTGCCGGCGGCCGAGGCGGCCGCCAAAGCCTTCGGCAAAGTAATACGCGTGGAGCATCCGCTGCTCGCCCCATACACTTCGGATGGCTATTGCGCAGCGCTCCACCAGCTCATCCAACAGGAAGGCCCCACGCAAGTGGTGTTCCCGCACACCTACCAGGTGCGCGACTACGCGCCCGCGCTGGCCTGCCGTAGCGGACAGGCGCTCATCGGCGACGTGATCGAAATTGCCGACGGCCCCGTTTTTACGCGCCAGCTCATGCAGGGCCGGCTCAACGGCAGCTATCGCCACGCAGGCAATGGCCCTTGCTTTGTCTCGGTGCAGGCCGGCGCGTTTCGCGCCGAGCTGCCCGATGCAGCCGCGGCAACGCCGATCGAAACATTCACACCGGCTATCGACGCGGCGCAGATCCGCACCAGGCCCGGCGAGCCCTTCCGCGGCTCCGCGCAGACGGTTGACCTCGGCTCCGCGCAGTGGATCGTCAGCGTAGGCCGCGGCATTCGCGAGGCGGAAAACCTGCCGCTGGTGCAGGAACTGGCCACCGCGCTCGGCGCAGAGCTGGCCGCCTCGCGCCCCATCTGCGACAACGGCTGGCTGCCCATGGAGCGGCAGGTGGGCAGCTCGGGCCAGTCCGTCGCGCCGCGGCTCTATCTCGCCGTGGGCATCTCGGGGGCCATCCAGCACCTGGTGGGCATGAAGGGCTCACAGTGCATCGTGGCCATTAACAAAGACCCCGACGCGCCGATCTTCGAAGTGGCCGACTACGGGATCGTGGGCGATCTGTTCGAAGTGGTGCCTGCGCTCACCGAGGCGGTGAAAGCGGCGAAGCAGTAGGAGCCGCATCTCCAGCTTCCAGTACCGTTGTTATTCAAGATCATCCCCTTGAGACGTTGGTGCCATATACAGCGGCGGGAGCGATGCGTTATCTTTCCTTCTTTAATGCATAAAGCAGCATCGGAGGAACCGCATGCTTCTTCCTCATACCTACGGGACCGCACTGTCTCTCATGATCCTGAGCATGTGCTGCTGGGGATCGTGGGCCAATACGGTCAAGCTCTGCCCGCGCTACCGGTTTCAGCTCTTCTACTGGGACTATGCCATCGGCATGGTGCTGTGCGCGCTGGCGCTGGGACTCACGGCGGGCAGCCACGGCAGCGCCGGGGCGCAGCTTGTGCCGGACATGGTGCAGACCGCGCCGCTGCTCATCTTCTACGCGGTGCTGGGCGGCGTCATCTTCAACGTAGCCAACCTGCTGCTGGTGGCGGCGATCGACGTGGCCGGGCTGGCCGTGGCCTTCCCGGTTGGCATCGGACTGGCGCTGGTCATCGGCGCCGTCTCGAACTACATCATCACGCCCGTCGGCAATCCGCTGCTGCTGTTTGGCGGCGTGGCGCTGGTGGTCGTGGCCATCATCCTGGATGCGCGCGCTTACCGCAAGCGCGAAAAGAAGGCCCGGGCGGCAACGACGCGCGGCATCGTGCTGAGCTTGGTGGCCGGCGTACTGATGGGCTGTTTTTATCCCTTTGTTGCGCGCGCTCTCAACGGCCTGCCCGGCGAGCCCGCGCCCGGTCCGTATGCAATTTCAGTTTTCTTCGCCATCGGCCTGCTGCTCTCCACGTTTCCCGCCAACTGGCTGCTGATGGCCAAGCCGCTGGACGGCAAACCGCCGGTGAAAGGCAGTGACTACTGGCCGGCGCCGCTCGACTGGCACCTGGCCGGGGTGCTGGGCGGAGCTGTCTGGTGTGTGGGTGGCGTGTCAAACTTTGTCGCTTCGGGCGCGCACCTGGTGGGTCCGGCCGTCTCGTACACCATCGGCCAGGGCGCTACCATGGTGTCGGCCTGCTGGGGCGTTTTTGTGTGGCGCGAGTTTGCCGGCGCACCGCCCGCGGCCAGGCGTCTGCTTGCACTGATGTTCGTATTCTTCCTGCTGGGCTTGGGCGCGGTGGCGCTGGCTCCGCTCTTTTGAGGTGCCGCGCATGAGCGAAGTTCGCAAGCCAATTGTTGTCGTCGGCAGCATCACCATGGACCTGGTGACACGCACCCCGCAGATTCCGCGCATTGGCCAGACGCTGATCGGCACGGGATTCGAGACCACGCCCGGCGGCAAGGGCGCCAACCAGGCCGTGGCCGCGGCCCGGCTCGGCTATCCGGTGGCGATGGTGGGCAAGGTGGGAACCGATGTCTACGGCGCGGCGCTGCTCGACAACCTGGAGCGCGCCGGCGTGCAGACAGGAGCCATGGCCCGGATCGAGGGCTCGTCGGGCCTGGCGCCCATGTTCGTGGCCGAAAGCGGCGAGAATAGCATCGTCGTGATTCCCGGCGCCAACGGCAAGATGGACCGCGAGGCTGTCGGCCGCCAGGCAGCGTTGATCCGCTCCGCCGGCATGGTGCTGTGCCAGCTTGAGATTCCCATCGACACGCTGAGCTACACGCTCGCGCTTTGCGCCGAGGCAGCCGTGCCGGTGATGCTCGATCCTGCGCCGGCAGCCGCGCTGCCCGAGGAGGCCTTCAGCCGGCTGGCATGGTTCACGCCTAACGAAACCGAGGCCGCGTTTTATGCCGGCGATGGAGCCGGCACGGAAGACATGGCGAAACACCTGCTCGAAAAGGGCCTGCGCGGCATCGTGCTCAAGCGCGGCGCAGATGGCGCTTACGTGGCCGTGGCCGGCGGCCGCGCCGAGTGGGTCAAGCCGTTCCAAGTGCAGGCCATCGATACGGTGGCTGCCGGCGACTGCTTCAACGGCGCATTTGCCGTGGCGCTGCTCGAAGGCAACGATCCGTGGGCCGCGGCGCGGTTTGCCAATGCGGCTGCGGCCATCGCCGTTACGCGGCGCGGCGCGCAGGCCTCTATGCCTGCGCGCGCCGACGTGGACGAGTTTCTCGCAGAGCATGCATGAGTTTTGTCACTTCGGCGCCCCGCGCCAAGTTTCCAGCCGGTGGAGATCGAGAGATGCAGCGAACTTTTTGCCTTGGTTTTCTGGCCGTGGCGCTGGTGCTTGCCGCGCCGGCGCAGGACACGCAGTACCCAGCACACGGCCAGCAGATTCCCGCGCCGCAGTGCATGAATCTGCACTTCGCCTGGCAGGTGGCGCAGCCGGGCTGTCCACCGTTTGTACACGAGCGCTGGCTTGCTGATATCGAGCACTGGCGCGCCGAGCGGCGCATCCGCACCACGTTCGATCCGGCGCGCTACGAGCTGCCGGCGCTCAAGTGGACGCAGTCCAGCTTCATCCAGCCGCAGATGATGGTGCAGGACCGCTATTTCTACGATCCCGCCACCGGTCAATACACGGTTGACCGCTACCTGGACGACCTGGAGAAACGCTACGGCGGAATCGACGCGGTGCTCATCTGGTCCACGTATCCGAACATGGGCATCGACGATCGCAATCAGCTTGAAATGGTGGAGTCCATGCCCGGCGGCATTGAAGGCGTGCACAAGATGGTGGAGGAGTTTCATCGCCGCGGGGTGCGTGTGCTGTTTCCCATGATGATGTGGGATGAAGGCACGCATGATCCGGGCAAGCCGTGGCCGCAGGCCATCGCTGAGCTGATGAAGGCGATCGACGCCGACGGCGTCAACGGCGACACGCAGGACGGCGTGCCGCTGGGCTTCTCGCTGGCGGCTGAGGCTGCCGGCCATCCGCTGGCCTTTGAGCCCGAAACCAGCCCCAGTGACGAAGCGCTGAGCTGGAACGTGATGACCTGGGGCCAGTACACGTTTCCCTTCATTCCCATGGTCGATCGCTACAAGTGGCTCGAGACCCGCCACATGGTGAACATCAGCGACCGCTGGGCGCTGGACAAGACCAACGATCTGCAATTCGCCTTCTTCAACGGTGTGGGCTGGGAGAGCTGGGAGAACGTGTGGGGCATCTGGAACGACATCAATCCGCGCGATGCCGAAGCGACGCGGCGCGTGGCTACGCTGGAGCGCGGCATTGCGCCGTTTCTGGTGAGCCCCGGCTGGGAGCCGCTCTACCCGATGCACACCTACGGTGTCTACGCGAGCCGCTGGCCGCTCGGCAAAGAAACCGTGTGGACCATCGTGAATCGCGGCTTTTATGACCTTGGCGGACGACAGATGGATGTGCCGTTCACGCCGGGCATGCGCTACTTCGACCTGTATCACGGCGTGGAGCTGAAGCCGGAGATCGAGGATCGGATGGGCGACCGGACGGCGGTGCTGAGCTTCAACCTGGAAGCGAGCGGCTACGGCGCGATCCTGGCTACGCCCGGCGAGCCCGGTGAGGCCATGAAGGCGCTGATACAGAAGATGGCGGCCATGACCGCAAAGCCGCTGGCCGCCTATTCCCACGAGCACTCGATTCTGTCCCAGCAGATGACGCCGATTGCACCAACGAAGCCTGCGGCGGAAGCGCCCGCCGGCATGGTCCGCATTCCCGGCGGCACCTTTGTCTTCAAGGTGAGCGGAACGGAGATTGAAGGCGGCGACGACCCGGGCGTCGATGTGCAGTACCCGTGGGAGGACTCGCCGCGACGCTACCATGAGAAGACTATGCAGGTGGCGCCGTTCTACATGGACAAATTCCCCGTGACCAATGCGCAGTTCAAGCAATTTCTGGATACGACGCACTATGAGCCGCGCGATTCCATCCACTTTTTACGCGACTGGAAGGATGGTACGTATCCGCAGGGCTGGGACAACCGGCCGGTGACGTGGGTGTCGCTCGAAGATGCGCGCGCCTACGCTGCGTGGGCCGGCAAGCGCCTGCCGCACGAGTGGGAGTGGCAGCTTACCGCGCAGGGCACGGATGGCCGCGCCTATCCATGGGGCGACCAGTGGGTGCCGGCCGATGTGCCCACGCCCGCCACCGGACGGACGATGCCGGGACCCGATCCGGTGGACGCGCATCCGCAGGGCGCAAGCCCTTACGGCGTGATGGACATGGTGGGCAACGTGTGGCAGTGGACCGACGAGTTTACGGATGAGCACACGCGCGCGGCCATTCTGCGCGGCGGCGAGTACTACCACCCGCAGGGCTCCATCTGGTATTTCCCCGAGGCCTTGCGCAACGACGAGCACAGCAAGCTGCTGCTCATGGCGCCGGGCTACGACCGATCCGGCGGCGTGGGCTTTCGCTGCGTGGTGGATGCGCAACGATGACCGATCGCAGGCCGCCGTTGCATCGGCGACAAGGTCCACCCCAGTGGTCAGGGATCAGAAATCAGGGGTCAGGGATTAGTTAGTCCGTGCCGGTGCAATTTGTTGAGGCCGCTGATTGAGGGCCATCCGCGAAAAGAGCTGACAACTGACCACTGATCCCTGCCTTTAACTCACCAGCGCAAAGGCCCGGATCGTCTCCTTGCGCACGGTAAGCCGCTCAATGAGATCGGTGCGCACCTCGTAGCCGCGGCCCGGCGTATCGGGAATGGCAATCTCGCCCGCCGGCGACACCGTGACCTCGGGCTCGATGATGTCCTCAGTGAAGTAGCGGGCTGACGCCGACACATCGCCGGGCAGCGAGAAGTTTTCGAGCGTGGAGAGCGCAATGTTATGCGCGCGGCCGATGCCGGACTCGAGCATGCCGCCGCACCAGACGGGAATGCCGCGCTCCAGGGCCGCGTTGTGCACGGCAATAGCCTCGGAGAAGCCGCTCACGCGGCCCAGCTTGATGTTGATCACACGGCAGGAGTCCATCTCGATGGCCGCCAGCGCGTCGCGGCGGTTGCGGATCGATTCATCGAGGCAGATGGGGGTTTCGAGGCGTTTCTGCAGCGTGGAGTGGAAGTAGAAGTCGTCATGCCAGAGCGGCTGCTCGATCATGAGCATGTCGAAGTGGTCAAAGCTCACCAGGTGATCGATGTCGCGCATGCGGTAGGCGGAGTTGGCGTCGCAGCTCAGGGTAATCTCTGGCCAGCGGTGGCGCACCGCCTCAAAGATCTTCACGTCCCAGCCGGGTTTGCACTTGAGCTTGATGCGCTGATAGCCGGCAGCCAGCTCCTTCTCGATCATCGCCATCAGCGCCGGAATCGACGGCTGAATGCTGAGCGACACGCCGCACGGAATCGTCTCGCGCACGCCGCCCAGCAGCCGTGAAAGCGAGATGCCTTCCCGCTGCGCCTCAATATCCCAGATGGCGTTTTCAAGCGTGGCCTTGGCCATGGGATTGTCGCGCACCGGGCGGAAGATGCGCGGGCACTCGCCGCCATGCTCAGGGTTTTCAGCGGCCAGGGCCGGGCCGAGCTCCTGCGTGATCGCCTGCCAGGCGCTGTCAGTCCACTCGCCGGAAAAGCGCGGATGCTCGCCCGCCGTGCACTCGCCCCAGCCGATCAGGCCTTCGGAGTGGATTTCAGCGAGCAGAACTCTCCGCTCGTGGGTGACGCCAAAGCTGGTCTCGAACGGACGCACCAGCGGCATGTGCAGTTCGCGCAGGATGATTGCATCGATTCTCATAAATTTTCTTCGCGTTCCTGAGATTCGCGTTCCTGAGATGTGAAGACCTGCTCCGGCTGGCCAAGGTTTGTCAGCTCGAAGATTCCATTTCCTTCCGCATCCAGAGAGTAGCCAACCACCGTCAACCCTCGGGAAAATGCCTCTTGAAACTTCTTGCGGTTCTCCAACTGAACGGCGAGCGCACGGCTCCGGTTCGCGCTGCTGGCCTTCCACTGGTAGATGGCGGCCGGAACCAGAATCCGCTCCTCGATACTGTGCGCGGCTGCCGGGCGTCCGTCCAGGATTGCCTCAACCCTGGGAGACAGAAGCTGCCACTCGGCCAGAAGGCGATCGGTCGGGAGCCCACCCTGCAGTCGAGAAGAGGATACACCATAGAAATCCGGCCGATACTCGCGAACGATGGCGCCCAGCCTGTGGATATTCAGGAAAGCATTTTTGATTTCAAGCGGATCAAAGGTCCACTCCATGTGGAAAATGCCGCGGGAAACGGCTTCGAGCTGCTGCTCGCGCTTGAGCCGGAAGCCCAGGCCACGGTTGCGGTAGCCCTCGCGCACGGCCAGCATGTGGGAGTGGAGATAAGGCCGCGCTTGGCCGTTGCCGGTCTTCACTCCAGGCAAAGACATGGCAAAACCCACCAGCGCGCTGCGCGGCTCGCCTGCGGGGCCGATTCCGCTGTCGGCGTCAAAGGCGCCTATCACCTGTCCGCCGATCTTCTGCGCCAGCAGAAAGGTTTTACGCGGGATCATCTCGCTCTCGTCGTAGCCCCAGGTTTCGATCTGGAGCTGCACGCAGGCCTCGAACTCGTCGAGACCCTTGCAGGCGCGGATCTGGATCATGGCTGCACCTTCTAAGGCTCGGCAGCCAGTTTACGCTTGGCCTCGGTCCACAGCGCTTCCAGCTCTGCGGGAGCAAGCTCTTCGAGCGGGCGTGGAGCAGACGACTCCATCTCGCGGAATCGCCGGCGGAAACGAAGGTTGCAGCCGCGCAGGGCCATCTCCGCATCCACGCCCAGGTGGCGGCCAAGATTGACCACGGTGAAAAGCAGGTCGCCCAGCTCGGCCTCGATGGCCGGCCTGCGCGCCGGATCGCCGGAGGCGGCTTCGGCTTCAAGCTCCGTCGTCTCTTCGGTAATCTTGGGCAGCAGATCGCGCCAGTGCGGCCAGTCGAAGCCGGCCTTCTGCGCCTTCGCGCCCAGCTTGGCCGCTTCGGCCAGCGCCGGCAGCGAGCGCAGGACGCTGTCCAGGCGCGACTGGCTCCCTGCTCCGCCGGCGTCGTTCTGCGCGGCTGCCCGTTTTTCTGCAGCCTTGATCTCGTCCCAGTTGCGCAGCACGGCGGCGGACGAGCCTTCCACGTCGGCATTCACGTCGGCGCGGTTGCCCGCGGCCTTTGAGGCCTCGTCGCCAAACACGTGCGGATGGCGGCGGACGAGCTTGCGGTTCAGGTGATCGAGCACGTCGGCAAGGGTGAACCGGCCCTCGTTGGCCGCCATCTCCGCGTAAAAGAGCACCTGCAGCAGCAGGTCGCCCAGCTCTTCAGCCAGATGCGGAAAGTCGCGCCGCTCGATGGCGTCGAAGACCTCGTAAACCTCTTCCAATGTGTACTTGCGAATGGTATCGAAGCTCTGCTCGCGATCCCACGGGCAGCCGCCGGGGGCGCGCAGTCGGGCCATGATGGCTGCCGACTCTTCAAAAAGCGCAGCCGCCCGCGCCGGATCAGTGATGGTTTGCGGCGTGGAGTCCTTTCGATTGGAGCTTGCCGGCGGAAGGTCCATGCACCTCCAGTTTACCTTGAGCCGGCTGCGGGAGGATCACGCGATTCGAGCGGCTTCAGCCGCGGGTCGATTTGAAATGCTTTGGCATTGGATCGACCGCGACTGACCGTATTCCGGGGGGCGCGTGGATTGTGGAAGCAGGACACAAAAACCGCGGCTAAAGAGGCTGCTGAAAAAACGCCGACCATCCGGCTCATTTTCCTGAGAACCATCCCCCAGGTTCTAAAAGGCCTCATCGATTTTGTGCTTTTCGGCACGACTGAAGTCGTGCCCTGATACAAAGCAAGTCTGGGGCTGGACAACAAAACCGAGTGTTTCCGCAGCCTGGAAAGTCCACGCAGATTGGGCGAACTGTATGCGGCGGTTCAAACCGCCACCTCGCTCCGTATTTTGTTTATGCGCAGTCTGCGAAGCCGCTTGCATTCCAGCCCTTCCTTCTTCAGTGGCCTGAAGACCACTGCTCCCTACGCTCAATCGTATACTCAATCTTTCCAGTGATCCGCATTCTCGCTACCGCTTTTGCCGCGCTTGCCGGACTCGCCTTCGGCAGTTTCCTCAACGTGTGCCTGAGCCGCTGGCCTGGGGACGAAAGCATCATCAGGCCGCGGTCGCATTGCAGGAGCTGCGGGCGGACGCTGGCGTGGTGGGAGAATGTGCCGCTGCTGAGCTGGCTGGCGCTGCGCGGGCGCTGCCGTACCTGCAAGGCGTGGATTGGCTGGCGCTATCCGCTGGTGGAGATGGCCTTAGGAGGGCTCTGGGCATTCATTGCATGGCGCTTTCTGGACTGGCCCACGCTCTCTGCGCTACCAGAACCTGCCCTGCTGCGCGAATCTGCCAGGACCATTGGACAGGCGGCTTTCTGTTGGTTTTTAGTGGCGCTTGCAGCGCTTGATGCTGAATACCTTTGGCTGCCGGACCGGTTAACGTGGCCAGGAATGGCAATTGGATTTATATACAGCATCATTCCCTTGCCGTTCGGCGGCACACTTGCCATCTTTTCATTCGGCCACAACGTGCATCTGCAGGCAGCTATCGCTTCGCTGATGAGCATTCTCGCCGCCGCCGGCCTCATCCTCCTCATCCGCTGGATATACAAGCTCATCCGCAAGCGCGAAGGCATCGGGCTGGGCGACGCCAAGCTGATGGCCATGCTGGCTGCCTGGCTCGGCCTCGAAGGCGCGCTGCTCTCTTTCTTTCTCGGCGTAGCGCTGGGCTCGGTGGTTGCGCTTATTGTGCTGGCACTGCCAGCGACGCGCGCAGACAGCGAGGAATGGGCGCTGCAGAGGCTGCCGCTTGGCGCGTTCCTGGGCATCGGCGGCATCGTCAGCGTGCTGTGGGGCCAGCCGATCATCGCCGCTTACCTGCGGTGGAGCGGATTTTGAGCTGTGCTCCACGGCTTCACAGAAACTGTGGAACTGTGAGGATTTTTCTCCTACGGCATTTTCAGAGAGAGAGAGTGGCCTTTTCATATCGTGCAAGGTCGCCGCTCCCTGATGGTCGCGTCGACTTGGCTTCTCGGCTTCGGATTACATTATCTCTGAAAATGCTATAGCCGATTGATTTCATTCGGCTGGCATGCTTTCACAGTTTCACAGCTTGCACTCATTCTTCGCCTGGTGTAGACGGGGAAAGCCCGTTGATGAGTGCCTGCGCTAGCGTAGAGACATCGGTTACCGGTGGCGGCGTAACTCTGCGGGCAGTTGCGACGGCTGCTTTACGAGCTATCGGCAGGTTCGGAAGACGCTCGATGCAATATTGCACGACAGCGGAGACGGAGGTGTTGTTTTTCGCTGCCCAGACGCGGGCCTGGCGGTAGGCGGATTCGCTGACAGTAACTGTGATATTGGGCATGGTTGTGCGGACACAGGTGGTCCTGATGCGATAGTGCAGGAATTGAATGTAATTTTGTGTAAAGGAGGCGGGGTTTGTGGTTTCCCATCCTTGAATCACAGAACGATTCAAGGATGGGGCATCCAGCGAGGGTCGGCGCTTATTGCGGCGCAGGCGCGGGCCTGGCGGGCGGCGTGGCCTTGGCGTTGGCAAGCTCCGGCTCCTTGAGGGCCTTGGCGGCCTCTTTGGCGTGCTTGCTGCCGGGGTCGTACTCCATCACCTTCAGATAATAGGCGCGCGCGTCGGCGTAGTCGCCCAGGTGGTGCGCGCTTTCGGCAAGGCCCCAGTAGACATCAGGATTCTCGGGGTCGAGCACCATGGCGGACTGATAGCGAGACAGGGCCGCGCGCCAGTCCTTGCTGTCGAGATAGTACTTGCCCACGCTCTCGTCTTCCTTGGCAGTCTCGTGGTGTTCGGGCTCGATCTGTCCCTGCTTGCCCTGGGTCTCGCTGTCGCCGGGGCCGGGGAGCAGGCTGCCGACGCCGCTGTCACTGGAACTGAAGCCGGAGGTCGGCTGCGAGCCGCTCGAACCCGCGTCGTCCGGGCTGGCCACGGGATCGATATCGCCGGCGGGCAGAGCGGGGTGGCCGGCGTCCGGTCCGCCAAAGCTGCCCGGCGGCAGATCGGGGGTATTCTTTGACGGCAGCACCGGGACAGTGCTCTCGTCTTCAGGAAAGGGATTAGCGTCAGCGGGCTGCTGCGCGTTGCCGGCCGGTTTCTTCTGGGCCGATGCAGAGGATGCGGACGCGTTCGCGTTGCCGCCCGACTGGGCCTGCGCGCAGGCCAGCGGCCCCGCGGCCAAGCAGCCGGCCAGAAGCAGCGCGACGCGAACAGCCGATTTCATTTTGAATTTCCTCACCCCTTCAATGGTACGATGCGGTCCAGAAGGCCGCACACTGCATTGACTCCGAAATTCCGGCAAAGGAAGCATTGCATATTTCCATGGGACTGATGATCCGTTCTTCCGCGATTCATGCCGCAGGCTGCTACACCACCACTCCCATCCGCAAGGGCGTGCGCGTGGCCGAGTATACCGGCTACAGGATGACCAAGGACGAGGCCGATAAGGGCTACGAGGACTCGCCCGTTACCTACCTGTTTGGACTGGGCGACGGCACGACGGTGATCGACGGGCACTCGGCTGCAATGTTTGTAAACCATAGCTGCGCGGCCAACTGCGAGACCGAGGAGATCGACGGCCGCGTGTATATCGTGGCCCTGTGCAACATCGCGGCGGGCGAGGAGATCACCTACGACTACTGCCTTTACGACGGCGGCGAAGACGAGGCCATCTGCAATTGCGGCGCAAAGAAGTGCCGCGGCACGATGTACTCGCCCGAGGAAATCAAGCGCCGCAAGGCCGTCGCGCGCAAGGCCGCGAAAAAGCGTAATAATAAGTCTTCAGGCAATGCGGACAAAAGGCGCAAATCGCAAGGGTAGGACCTGGTTAACGGAGGAGTCGCAACTGCCGGCCCTCACCGTTGACCAGCTCGAAACGCTGCGCAGGTTTGCCCTGTTCGAGATTGGTGTGGACGAGATGCGCCGCGCGCTGGCCGGCGTTTTTGAGTTCGCGCTCGAACCCCGGATAGCGGCGGGCGATTCGCTCTTGCGCACGGCGAAGACCCATTTCCGCGTCCCTGAGCCGGGCATCGTGATCACCCGCGCGCACATCGTGAACGCCCTGGAACGCAAGCGCTTCGAGCTCATCAGCGAGCGCGATCTGGTGGTCTGGGCCACGGTGCTGTTGATGAACGACGCCTACTCGCTCGATCCCGGCGACGAAGACCTCATCGCCGACTGGCTCAACGACATCAGCCTGAATCTTGACGCGCCGTAGGCTGCGCGCGGCCGCGATTTCCACCTCTGCGCTTCCCCACCCCCAACCGATACAATCTCCTCCAGGCCGGTTATTTTTTGACCGGTTGCCAGGGAGTGTTCGCGCGCATGGGTTACCAGGTTCTGGCCAGGAAATATCGTCCGCAGCGCTTTGCCGACGTGGCCGGCCAGGACCACGTGACGCGCACGCTGCTGAACGCGCTCAGCCAGAACCGCATCGCGCACGGGTACATCTTCTCGGGCCATCGCGGCATTGGCAAAACGACGATTGCGCGCATTTTGGCACAGGCGCTGAACTGCCGCACCGAGGTTGGCAGCGCCGGGCGGCCCACGCCGGAGCCCTGCGGCGCGTGCGACTCGTGCACGGAGATTCGCGCCGGCAACGCCGTGGACGTGATCGAGATCGACGCGGCCACCAACCGGGGCATCGACGAGATTCGCGAGCTGCGCGACGCGGCCCGCTACTCGCCGGCACGCGACCGCTACAAGATCTACATCCTGGACGAAGCGCACCAGATCACCGAGGCCGCGTTCAACGCGCTGCTCAAGACGCTCGAAGAGCCGCCGGCGCACGTGGTCTTCATGATGGCCACGACCGAGCCCGAGAATATTCCGCAGACCATCCGCTCGCGCTGCCAGCACTTCAGTTTTCACGCCGTCCGGTTCGACGATATCCTGGCGCAGCTAAAAAGCATTGCCGGGCGGGAGCAGGTGGACGCCGAAGAGGCTGCGCTGGCGCTGCTGGCCGAGGCTGGCGACGGCTCGATGCGCGACGCGCTCTCCATCATGGACCAGGCCATTGCCTCGGCGCCGCTGGAGAACGGCCGGCCGGTGCTGGCGGCCACGCAGATTCGCGATCTGATGGGCTCTGTACCCAACGCGGTTTTCGAGCGGCTGCTTGAGGCCGTAGCCGCGGGCCAGAGCGCGGAGCTGATGGAGCAGTTGAACGGGCTGCTCAACGCGGGGCACAGTCCTTCGTCGCTGGCGCGGCAGATGGTGCGCTACCTGCGCAACACGCTCATGGCCAGGATCGGCGGCGAGCAGACGGAGCTGCTGCAGATTTCCTCGGACGAGCGCGCCCGCGCCGCGCGCACGGCCATGCTCTTCAGCGAAGAAGAACTCACGCGCAACCTGCAGATCGTCTTGCGCACCTTTGACGATCTGAATTACCGGCAGGAGCAGCGCTTCCATCTCGAGCTTGGCCTGCTCAAGCTGATCCACGCACAGAGGCTGCTGCCGATTGAAGAGCTGCTCAGCGGCGCAGCGGGTAGTGGCGGCGCGCGCAGTGTTGCGCCGGCAGCGCCTGCCCGCAGCGCATCGAATGCTCCGCGCGCGCCGGCCACGCCGGCGGCCGCATCCAGGCCCGCTGCCCCGCCGGCGATTTCGCCGTTTGGCGCGAGCACAGGCTCATGGACTTCCGAGGCAACTGCGAAACCAGGGGACTCGGCCGCGTCCGCTGCTCTGCCGGTGAATGGCGCAGGCAGCTTGAACGGCGGAGCGCAGGCAACGACCGGCTTATCCGCCGCGGCGGACACGACCGCCTTGCGCGCCGCCATCAGCGCGGCGCTGGCGGCGGCCGGTCACAGTTCGGCTGCACAACTGCTCGGCTCCGGCGAGTGGGCCGTCGACGGCAGCAACCTGCGCATCGAAGTGGCGCTGATGAGCAAGAAGATGCTCTCGCTCACGGTGAACGCAGCGGCAGAAAAGATTATCAAGCAGGAGCTACAGCGGCTAGGCGGGCCGGCACGTTTTCTCGTGATTCCCGGCGCAGGCGGCGGCACGTCTGCGGCGGCGGCTGCGCCGATGGCCGGCAGCATTCACGAAGAGGCACTGGCGCATCCGCTGGTGCAGCGTGCGCGTGAGATCTTTCACGCCGAAGTGCGCAGCGTGGTGGATCTGCGCCAGAAATAATTTGAGTTCGTAAAAGAGGAGCAGGCGTTATGTTCAATCCGCTCAAAATCTCCGAGATGCTTTCGCAGGCCGGCCAGATGCAGGAGGAGATGCAGCGCAAGCTGGGCGAGACGATTGTGGAAGCGTCGAGCGGTGGCGGCGCGGTGACGGCGACGATGAACGGCAAGAAGGAGCTGCTCAAGCTGCAGATCGATCCCTCGGCGGTGGCGAGCTTGAGCGGCGGCCAGGCCGATGTGGAGATGCTGCAGGATTTGATTGTTGGCGCGGTGAACGAGGCCGGACGCAAGGCGGACGAAGCCATCAAGTCGAGCGTACAAGGTATGCTGGGCGGGTTGAAGATTCCGGGGCTGACGTAGGTTGGTGATTGCCCAGGTTCGTGCTGGGGCGAAGGGGGCATTGAAGAGTCGAAGTTGAGTGGAGGCGATTCCCTTGTCACGCTATGCCGAGCCGATGGCCCGGCTCATTGAAGAACTGAAGAAGCTGCCCGGCGTGGGCACCAAGAGCGCGCAGCGCTACGCATTCCATATTCTGCGCTCGAGCGACGAGGACGCGGCGGCGCTGGCCGAGGCGGTGCGCGGGCTCAAGGCCAGCCTGCGACTCTGCTCCATCTGCAACAATGTCACGGATATCGATCCCTGCGCGTACTGCGCGAGCCCGGCGCGCAATCAGCGGATGGTGTGCGTGGTAGAGGAGCCGACGAGTATCGCGGCCATCGAGCGCACGCGCAGCTACCAGGGCGTGTATCACGTGCTGCACGGAACGCTCTCGCCGCTGCACGGCGTGGGGCCGGAGCAACTGCGCGCCAACGGCCTGGTGGCGCGCGTGGAACGCGGCGATGTGGACGAGGTGATCCTGGCGACGAGCCCGACCCTGGAAGGTGAGGCCACGGCCAACTGGCTGGCGACGGCGCTACACAGTTTTCCTGTGAAGATCACGCGCATTGCAACGGGCGTGCCGGCCGGCAGCGATATCGAATACGCCGACGAAGTCACGATGGCGCGCGCGCTGGATGGACGGCGCGAAATTTAGACGGGGCGATATTCGTGCTTTCCCATCTTCGCCGCATCCGCCGCGGCGGACGTGGCGAAGATGGGGCACCCATTTCGTGCGGATCCCACTTCAATACAAAAAGAGCGGGAGAGCAGCATCGTTCTCCCGCTTTGCTCATGGCAGGGCAAATAACCCTGTTGCGCTACTTCGACAGATTGTCGAGATCGAGATTGAGTTCGAGGACGTTGACGCGCGGTTCGCCGAGCAGGCCCAGCGTGCGGTCTTCGATATGCCTGGCGATCAGCACGCGCACGGCGTTTTCTGAAAGGCCGCGGGCCCTGGCTACGCGCGACGCCTGGTAGTAGGCATTGTCGGGCGTGATGTCGGGGTCGAGACCGGAGCCGGAGGTGGTGACCATGTCGATGGGCACGGATTTGCCGGGGTTTTGCTGCTGCAGCTTGTCGATGTCGGCCTGGATGCGCTGCGCGAGCTTGGCATTGGACTGCGCGAGGTTCGAGCCGCCCGACGATGTTGCGTCATAGCCGTTGCCGGCGGCAGAAGGACGCGGATGGAAATAGCGGTCGGAGGTGAAGCTCTGCGCAATCAGCTCAGAGCCGATCACCCGGCCGTTACGCACGACCAGGCTTCCGTTGGCCCGGTGCGGGAAGACGAGCTCCGCCAGGCCGGTGAGCAGAAACGGATAGCCCAGCCCGAGCAGCAGCACGGTGACAATCGTAAAGCGGATCGACGTTCCCCAGACGGAGTGCCCTGCCGAAACATCGCCCGAGGCTTCCGCTTGCGTTTTTTGAGCCGGATTCATGACAGCGGTCGAGTGCACGATCGATCTCCTTGAGACTTTACGCCATGTGCAGAGCAACGAGGCACAGGTCAATGGCCTTGATGCCGATGAACGGGATGACGACGCCGCCCACGCCGTAGAGGAGCAGGTTGCGGCGCAGCAGCACGTCGGCCGGCCTGGGCTTGTACTTTACGCCTTTGAGGGCCAGTGGAATGAGCGCAACGATGATGATGGCATTGAAGATCACCGCCGAGAGAATCGCCGACTGCGGCGAGTGCAGGTACATGATGTTGAGCGCGTTCAGCACCGGAAAAGCGCCGGCGAACATGGCCGGGATGATGGCGAAGTACTTGGCCACGTCGTTGGCGATGGAAAACGTGGTGAGCGCACCGCGGGTCATGAGCAACTGCTTGCCGATCTCGACGATCTCGATGAGCTTGGTCGGGTTGGAGTCAAGATCGACCATGTTGCCGGCTTCTTTGGCGGCCTGCGTGCCGGAGTTCATAGCCACGCCTACATCAGCCTGCGCCAGCGCGGGCGCGTCGTTGGTGCCGTCGCCGGTCATGGCGACAAGCTTGCCGTTGCCTTGCTCGCGCTTGATCAGGTCCATCTTGTCCTTGGGCTTGGCTTCGGCCAGGAAGTCGTCGACGCCGGCCTCGCGCGCAATCACCGCCGCGGTGAGCGGGTTGTCGCCGGTAATCATGATGGTGCGGATGCCCATGGCGCGCAGCCGCGCGAGGCGCTCCTTCAATCCGCCTTTCACGATGTCCTTGAGGTAAATGACTCCCAGCGCCGTGGAGTTTTCCGCCACCACCAGCGGCGTGCCGCCGAGCCGAGCCACTTCTTCCACGGTGTCGCGCACCTTTTGCGGCAGCGACGAGCCCTGTTCCTCGAGGAAGCGCGCAATCGCATTCACCGAGCCCTTGCGGATGAGCGTTCCGGGCAAATTGACGCCGCTCATGCGGGTCTGCGCGGTGAATGGAACGAACTCGGCGTGAATGCCGCCGATGTCGCGCCCGCGCAGGTTGTATTTTTCCTTGGCAAGCACGACGATGGAGCGGCCCTCGGGGGTTTCGTCTGAAAGCGACGAAAGCTGCGCGGCGCTGGCCAGGCGCTCGTGGCTTACGTCGGGCGCGGGGATGAACTCCGCAGCCTGGCGGTTGCCGAGGGTGATGGTACCGGTCTTGTCGAGCAGTAGCGTGTTCACGTCGCCGGCAGCTTCCACGGCGCGTCCGCTCATGGCCAGCACGTTGTACTGCACCAGGCGGTCCATGCCGGCGATGCCGATGGCCGAGAGCAAGCCGCCGATGGTTGTAGGAATAAGGCAGACCAGCAGCGAGACGAGCACGAAGACGGTCTGCGGCGCCTTCGAATAGACGGCGAAAGGCTGCAGCGTGACCACGGCCAGCAGGAAGATGATGGTGAGACCGGAAAGCAGGATGCTCAGCGCGATTTCGTTGGGCGTCTTCTGGCGCGTGGCGCCTTCGACGAGAGCGATCATGCGGTCGAGAAAGGTTTCACCAGGATTCGAGGTGATGCGCACCTTGATCCAGTCGGAGAGAACCTTGGTGCCGCCGGTAACGGCCGAGCGGTCGCCGCCGGCCTCGCGGATCACAGGCGCGGACTCACCAGTGATGGCCGACTCGTCGACCGAGGCCACACCCTCGATGACTTCGCCGTCGCCGGCGATGTACTTGCCGGCCTCGACGTAGATCACGTCGCCAGCGCGAAGCTGACCGCTCGGGACCTCCTCAAAATCGCCGCTTGCGGTGTAGCGCTGTGCGATGGTTTCGCCCTTGGCCTTGCGCAGCGTGTCAGCCTGCGCTTTGCCGCGGCCCTCGGCCATGGCTTCAGCAAAGTTGGCAAACAGCACGGTGAACCAGAGCCACAGCGTGATCTGCAGATTGAAGGCAAAGCCCACGGTGTGATGGATATAGTTGTCGATCAGGAGCGCCGACGTCAGCACGCTGCCCACTTCCACGACGAACATGACCGGATTCTTGATCATGCCGCGCGGGTCGAGCTTGCGTACCGAGTCAATGAACGCCTGGCCCATGATTGCGGTATTCCAAAGACTCTTCTTTTCAATCATGACAATCCATTTGCCTCTCGATTTAGAAAAGCTGGCCGGCCTTGAGCAGCAAATGCTCGAGAACCGGTCCCAGGCTCAGCGCCGGGAAGAACGTGAGCGCGCCCAGAATGAGGACCGTTCCCACCAGGAGCACGGCAAACAGCGCAGTGTTTACCGGGAAGGTTCCAGGCGAAGGCGGCACACTTTTTTTCTGCGCCAGGTTGCCGGCGAGCGCCAGCACGGGGATCATCATGAGAAAGCGGCCTATCAGCATGTCCCAGCCGAGCATGACGTTGTACCACCAGGTGTTGGCATTCAGGCCGGCAAAGGCCGAGCCGTTGTTGCCCGCGCCCGAGGTGAAGGCGTAGAGAATCTCCGAGAGGCCATGCGGGCCGGGGTTGTTGAGGCTGGAAAGCCCGATGCCGGGCGAAAGCACAAACGCGGCGGTAAGCGAAAGGATGATGAACGGAAAGATGAGCGAGTAGAGCATGGACATCTTCACGTCGAAAGACTCGATCTTCTTGCCCAGATACTCGGGCGTGCGGCCCACCATGAGCCCGGCGATGAAGACCGAGAGCACCACGAAGATCAACATGCCGTAGAGGCCGGAGCCGACACCACCGAAGACCACTTCACCGAGCATGATGTTGGCCAGCGGAACCATGCCGCCGAGCGGCGTGAAGCTGTCGTGCATGGCGTTTACGGCGCCGCAGCTTGCGTCGGTAGTGATGGTGGCGAAGAGCGAAGAGCCGGCGATACCGAAGCGGACTTCCTTGCCTTCCATGTTGCCTGCGGGCGCAGTGGCGCTGCCGGCTTGCGCCGCGCCGTGAATCGCGTTGTAGGGATGCGATTCCGCCCAGTAGCAGACGGCGAAGCCTGCCGTGAAGAGCACGAACATGGCTGCGAACACCGCCCAGCCATGGCCGGGAGAGCCGGTCATGCGGCCTAGCGTGTAGGTCAGTCCCGCGGGAATGATGAAGATGGAAAGCATCTCAAGGAAGTTCGAAAACGGGGTGGGATTCTCGTAGGGATGCGCGCTGTTGGCGTTGAAGAATCCGCCGCCGTTGGTGCCCAGCATCTTGATGGCCTCCTGCGAGGCCACCGGGCCCTGGCCGATGGTCTGGGTGAGCGCGGGCTGGGCCGGATTCGGTTGTTCCAGCAGATGCGCGACGGTGTAGGCGTGCATATTCTGCGGAACGCCCATGGCCACGAGCGCAAGCGCGTATAGGATGCAGGCAGGCACAAGGATGTAAAGCAGCGTGCGCGTGGCGTCGACCCAGAAGTTGCCGATGACGCCGCTCCTGGTGCGCTTGATGCCGCGGATGAGCGCGACAGCCACGACGATGCCGATGGTGGCCGAGTAGAAGTTGTGAGTCACCAGGCCGGCCATCTCGGTGAGATAGCTCATGGTGGACTCAGGCGTGTACGACTGCCAGTTGGTGTTGGTGGTAAAGCTGGCGGCGGTGTTCCATGCGAGATCGGGACCGACGTTGGCCAGATGCTGGGGGTTGAAGGGCAGATACGCCTGCAGACGCTCAATGACGTAGGTGAAGAGCAGGCTCACCGCCGAGAAGCCGAGCAGGGACCCGGCGTACTCGCGCCAGTTCATCTCCTTGTCGGACTTTACGCCGGAGAGCTTGTAGATGAGCCGCTCGCAGGGGCGCAGCACCGGATCGAGCCACGTGCTCTCGCCTTCAAGCACGCGCGCCATGTAGGCGCCGACCGGTTTGACCGTGGCGAGCAGAACCATGCTGTAGACGGCAAATTGCAACCATCCATTTGCGGTCATGTTCAGAATTTCTCCGGGAATAACAAAGTGGCCGTCAGGTATCCCAGCAACAGGACAGAGAGCACGAGAGCGATGAGCGCGACGATACCAATAGGCACGGCATTACCTCAGCTTCTGGCAGGCCTTGACGTAAAGAAACGCCAGGGTGAAGAAAACGGCGGTGAACAGCAACATCAACAGATCCTGCATCTCGGCAATCTCCACACCGGCTCACGGTTCCAGCCGGAACCGGGCCGGGCGAGCACGGCGCTTTCCCGGCCCGCATTTCATTCTGGCTTGCGGCTAATTGGAGTATCGAAAAGATTTTCTAAATAAACCGTAAGGGCCGGGGCCGCGGCATCCCAGGTCTCTGACCGCGTGAATTCGTACCTAGGCATCCCGGTTTCCCAGGATGGTGCAAAATCAGGCGGTCAGAAACCTAGCGATGCGATGTGGAAGTTCGCTGAAGAAAGATTCACGGTTTCTTGGAAAGGCCGCGCCCTTTCAAGACGGCGGCTGGATCAGAGCTTCCTGAGCGCCAGGGACGCTTACTCCTCTTCGTTGCTGCTCCAGCCTTCCGGGACGAAGCGGTAGCCGACCCACGGCTCGGTCTGGATGTACTGCTTGCCGGTTTCAGCTTCGAGCTTTTTGCGCAACTGACCCACGAAGACGCGCAGATACTCGGGCTGGTGCGCCGACTGCGCGCCCCACACGGCGGTGAGCAGCGCGCGATGCGTGATCACCCTGCCGGCATGACGCGCCAGATGCAGCAGCAGGTCGAACTCCTTGGGGGTAAGGTGAATGGGCTTGCCCTGCAGCGTGATGCTGTGGGCATTGGCGTCCATGACAAAGTCGCCCACTTCCAGCGCGGCGGTTTCGCGCTCCGGAGCGCGGCGCAGATGGGCGCGCACGCGGGCCAGCAGTTCCTGAATGCCGAAGGGCTTGGTCACGTAGTCGTCGGCGCCGGCATCCAGCGCTTCCACCTTGGAGCGCTCGTGGTCGCGCACGGAGAGCACCAGCACGGGAACCGCCGAGCGCGAACGAATGGCGCGGCAGACTTCCACGCCGCTCATGCCGGGCATCATGAGATCGGTGATCACCAGGTCAGGCGGCCAGTCGCGGAAAACCTGCAGGGCTTCTTCGGGATCGTTGGCGGTGCGCACGTCGTAGCCCTGGGCTGCGAGCCCGGCGCGCAGGACGCGCGTGATCTGGGGTTCGTCGTCGATAACTAGCACTCGGTCGGGCATGCGCGCAAAGCTTCCATTCGAAGATTACATTATTCCGGCAACCCGGTATGATTCCGGTTGAGATGCAAGGGAACGATGCGGGCGAGACGCGCGGCTTTCAGGGAGCGGCGCTGGGCGCGGCCGGAGCCACCGCGCTGGCGGTTGCGGCCACGCTGGCGCTGATCTGGCTGCACGCCAACTCCACCATGGCCGGCATGATCTTTCTGGTGCTGGTGGTGTGGAGTTCCACCCGCGCGGGCAGGTGGCTCTCACTCTATATTGCCGGCCTCTGCGCCGTCTTCTTCGATGTCTTCTTTCTGCCGCCGTATCACACGTTCCTGCTGCAGGGTCCGCAGGAGTGGGTGGTGATGCTCTGCTTTATGGCCAGTTGCGTGGTGGTGAACCGCGTGGCTGAGCGGGAGCAGCGGCAGACGCTCGCAGCCCGGCAGCGGCAGGCCGACGTGGAGCGGCTCTACGAGCTAAGCCAGGAGATGATGCTCTTTGAAGACGCCGACCGGCTTATCCGCGAGCTGCCGCGGGTGATCGAGCGCATCTTCTCACTGAGCGGCGTGGCGCTTTACGTCTGTGATCACGAGCGGTTCTTCGCCTCGTCAGCAGAGACGCCGGCCGGCGTGCAGGCCAATCTGCAGGCCATGACGCAGGAGCTGAATCCGGCGATGAACTCGTTTGCCGGCTACCAGTCGGCCGTGCTCATGCTCGGTCTGCGGCCGGTGGGAGCGCTGGCGTGGAAGCCCGAGACGCTTTCGCGTGAAGTAGCTGCGGCAGTAACCGCGCAGGTATCGATCGCCGTGGCGCGGTCGATCGCCATCGAGACCTCGGCGCGCATCGAGGCCGCGCGCGAGGCCGAGCGGCTGCGCACAGCGCTTATTGACTCGCTGACGCACGAACTGCGCACGCCGCTCACGTCGATCCGCGCGGCATCGACCACGCTGCTCGAAGCCGGCGAGTTGGACGAGGCGGGACGGCGCGACTTGGTGTCGATCATCGACGAAGAGTCCGCGCGGCTCGATCTGCTGATTGGCGACGCGGTGGAGATGGCGGAGATCGATGCCAACGTGGTGCAGGTGCGCCTGGCTCCGCATCATCCGCGCGAGCTGCTGGAGCATGCAGTAGAGGAATCGCGCAAGATTCTGTCTTCGCACAAGGTAAGCATCGGCATGGATGAGCCGGATAAGCCGGCCTGGTTCGATCCGCACCTGCTGGGACGGGTTTTGCGGCATCTGCTGGAAAACGTGGCCGCCTATACGCCGCCGGGCACGCGCGTGACCCTGAGCAGCCGCCGCACCGGCAATCGCCTGGAGTTCGCCGTGGAGGATAACGGACCGGGCATCGACGCGCGCGACCTGCCGCTGATCTTCGAGAAGTTTTACCGCGGCAAGCGCAGTGCGCGCGTGCGCAAAGGCTCAGGGATGGGACTGGCGATTACGCGGGCGGTCCTGACTGTGCATGGCGGCGGGATCGAGGCGACGAGCGCGCCGGGGAGCGGGGCGAAGTTCCGGTTCTGGGTGCCGCTGGTGGAAAAGGAGCCGGGGAGCGTTGGGTAAGGAATCGATTTAATGTATCAGATTTGTCGTAGACACGAATATTCTGGTAGCCGCGATGCGATCGAAGCATGGCGCCTCGCATCGGCTGCTTAATTCGGTCGGTGATAGGCGTTGGAAACACCTAGCGGCTCCCCAGACGAGCATGAACCGCATTTCGAGGAGGGTACGATTGAGGTATGGCTTCTCGCCAACTATAACATGCATGGGTATCAGGAACTTTACCGAATAGCGGGGATTCCTATTGCAGGTCTGGAAGCTGGATCGGGAAACCTTGTCCAAAGGGGTGCTACTTTATGGGAAGGTTTGTTATGAGCCTAAGGACCGCAGTGGCCCTCTTTTGCGGGGCTATCCTTATGATGGCGTCTCGGCCCGCGCATGCGGCCATCACGATCATAAGTTCCACCAACGCCACACCACGCGAGCAATACGGGATTTCGCGTTTACGGGAAGCGACTGAGCATCTGGAAGGCGCAGTTCCACCCGGCGCGAAAATTCTTGTGGGAATCCGCACCTCCGTCCTATTTGTTTCTATGCCGGCATTGCCGCGATTTTTGCCCTCTGAAACAGAGGCTTACCATATTGAACGTTCCGAGAACGACTGGTTGGTGATTGGCAGCGATTCTTCCGGAGTATTATACGGGTGCCTTGAGCTCGCCCGCCGCATCCAAGCTGCTCACGCTCTGCCGCCGGTCATTGATCTGACGGACAAGCCAGCCTTTAAGCTCCGCGGAACATGCCTTCTGCTGATGAAGTATGGGAACGGCTGGTATAACTGGCCAGTGACGCCAGCAAATTTTCCGTGGTTTTACGACCGGAAGCTCATGCTGCAATATCTCGACGAGTTGGCTGAGAACCGCTACAACATGATTGTTTTTTGGAATGCTCACCCATTTCCCTATTTTCTCACCCTGCCAAAATATCCCGAGGCTCGCATGCTCGACGATGCTGACCTTCAGCGGAATATGGACCAACTCAGATGGTTCACGGAGGAGGCAGACCGCCGCGGCATCTGGACAGTAGTGGAATTCTATAACATCCATGTTTCGCCCAATTTCGCAAAGGCTCACGAGCGTGAGGGAGTAAAGATAGAGAACGCCGCATCTACACCGCTGCTGGAGGCTTATACCCGCTATTGCATAAGTGAATTTGTTAAAGCGTATTCGAATGTCGGCATCATGATAACCGCCGGTGAATCGCTTCAGGTCCGGAAGGAAGAGTTCGTTCGCGACGCGATTATCCCGGGTCTCAAGGACAGTGGCAAGAACCCGCCATTGATTGTGCGCCAGTGGACAATCGATCCCATCCGCTACCGGGACATCATTCGCTCGGCATACGACAATTTGTACACGATGATGAAGCACAATACCGAGATGCTCGTAAGCCCCTATCCGGACCCACGGAACAAGACCTGGGTCTCCTATGGCCGTCACATCATCAATGTGCATGAGAATGCCGATGTGAAGCCTTTCCGCTGGGCCTCTCCTCGTTTTGTGCAGCAGATGACGCAACAGTGGAAGGAGATGGGTGTAGCTGGATTCCAAGTCTATCCAATGGTTTCGTGGCAGTGGCCAACGTCGCTTGACCGGGCCGATCCGCCCCTCAACACCATCAGTCGCGACCGTATGTGGATAGAGGAATTCGGCCGCTACGGCTGGAACCCAATCCGGCCCGTGGTCGAAGAAGAGCGTTTCTGGACAGAAAAATTGTCACGGCAATTCGGAAGCGCCCAGGCCGGAAAGGCAATTTATAACTATTACGTTAAGACCGCTCCGGTCCTGCCTAACATCCAGAATGTCTTAAATATTTTCAACATGAATTTCTTCCCTACGGCCGTAGGCCAGGACGCTACGCTCAACGGGATCTTGCATTCCGATCGATGGGAAGGAGTGGGGGACTATCAAGCCAGGCCCTTGGATGACGTAAGCCTCGCGGCATACGAGAGTGAATTTGGACCGCTCAGCGACACCGCACTAAAACGTCCGCCGCTTTCTGTTAAGGAGTGGGTTGCATTTCAGCGAAGCGGCGAGAAAGCCGAGGCCATCGATCCGACCAAACTCGCTGCCGTCAACGTGAATCTCGCGCAGCAGGCGCTCTCTGGCCTTGAATCGGCGCGCGACTCCGTCACTTTGCAGGCAAACGAGTATTCCCGATTCATTACGGATGCACAATGCATCCTGTACCTGGCACAGTTTTATCGCTCGAAGATTGAAGCTGCTACGGAGAAGGGGCTATTTGACGGCACGAACGACGCGCAGCATTACACCAGGATGCTGCAGCTTCTCGCCAGCAGCGTAACCGATTATTCCCGTCTCGATACGACGGCGACGAAAGCCTATCGCCAGCCTACCGATCTAGTTCCTTACTATCATTGGCATACGGTTTTAGAGAACTTTCAGCGAGAGCTGGCCTTTTATCAAGAGCAGGCCACGATTGGGCAACACGGCGCTAATATCGTCTACCTCGGGCTTGACGGCCCGATGAGCGATGCGACAAATGAATTCCACTGGCTGCTTGAGGATGCTCGCAAATCTGCCCGCTTGTCCGCGCAGAGCTATGATTTTCAGCCCACTCTGTTTTCAAACGCCAGGCTGGTTGTGGTGTACGACGCTCATTCCCCGGAGTACGTAAAGAACCGAGCCCAACTGGATCAGTGGGTACGCAACGGCGGGAAGGTGCTGTTCTGGGATCCGATGGCCCATGCCGACGGAGACCCTCTGCTGAGTGGCATCCAATTCGCCGAGCAAGCCAACTTTGGCTCAAGTACATCGTTGTATTTTCAAGAGGACGGTAGCCAGTTGCTCAACGGCCTTGCCGGTACAACCCTCGAGCTTGATAACGGGCTGTCGAGTAACATCCGATCGGCTTCGCAAGATTGGCAGATGCTCGCTTACACCGTTCTGCCTAGTATTTCCGACAAGCAATTCTATGTGTCATTTCCCACGTTCGGCCCGCGGTGGACATCGTTGATCGATTCAGTCCGCGTGCCGGTGCTTCTGAAGAGAGGATACGGCAGTGGAACAGTGGTGATTGCGCAAATTGGACGGTGGACGATTGAGCCCCAGGCTGATATGGGTCCGGTTCGTGCTGAGGCAACTCGGTCTCCTCTTGGCAAATTCGTCGAGAATCTGATTGCTTGGGCTGCAGCAGAGCAGCCCCCACAGGCTGCAGGCGCATCCCCTCTGCATGAATCGGCGAACTGAATACGGTAAAGCCTTGATGTGCAATCTGACATCGGTCTCTCTATTGACTTGAACGCCCGTTGGATTGCAGCGTGGATGATCGACGATCATAGACCGCTTTTTAAGGCATATTCAGAGAGAGTGTGGCCTTTTCATATCGTGCAAGGTCGCCGCTCCCTGATGGTCGCGTCGACTTGGCTTCTCGGCTTCGGATTACATCCTCTCTGAAAATGCTATAGAGCATTTCTTCTATTTCTATAGAGTGGCTTGATGGCGTGTCCGCCACGGCGGATGGATTTTTCTTGAGGAAAAATCCACTTGGTAGTTGTGGCCTCTTCTATAGGCCTCTTCTATAGCAATAGGAGAAATGCTTTACCACATCAGAGAGGCGGAGCGCGGCTGAGTCGATCAGCTCTGGCGCGTTTTGTTGAAGGTCGGCGATACCCGGCCGGAGGCGTGCGATCGCTTGTAGTCGAATGCCCTTTACTCCGGCTCCTGGCTCCAGTCGCAGACGATCTCTTTGCGCTGGCCGGCGCTTTCGGCGGCCCACTCGAGCAGGCGGCAGATGCGCCACGCGTCGATTGCCGCGACGGGCGGAGCGGCTTTGCCGAGCAATGCGTCACGAACGCCGGCGTAGTAAAGCCGGTAGTCGCCGGGGATGGGCTCGACTGGCCGGGTGACCGTGCCGCCGTCAATGCCCACGTGAAGCACGCCCCAGTTGGCTGCCGGCTCGCGGCCCCAGGCGGGGTCGTCGATGCGGGTGACCTGGTTGAGCGCAGCCTCCTGCGGATCGACGCCGGATTTCCAATAGTTGCCGCTGGTCCCGCGCAGGTGGAAGCGCGGGCTCGCCGGCAGCGAAAGGCAGTTGGCGCCGAGGACGATTGTGAGTCCGGGGTAGCGCAGCCTCACGGTGAAGGAGTCGTTGGCCTTGGCGCCGTCGCGCTCGCGATAGAGATCGGCGCTCACCGCTTCGGGCTTGCCGAAGAGCAGGAGCGCCTGGTCGGCGATGTGAGTGCCGAGGTCGAGCAGCAGGCCGCCGCCAGAGGTGGGGTCGTCTTTCCAGATGCGGTCCGTGGGCATGAGCGGACGCCAGCGGTCGATGCGAGATTCGAAGCAGACGAGCCGGCCTAACAGGTCTTCATGCAGCACTTTCTTGA
Organism: Acidobacteriaceae bacterium; assembly: GCA_030038195.1. GTDB lineage: Bacteria > Acidobacteriota > Terriglobia > Terriglobales > Acidobacteriaceae > Telmatobacter. Next base: position 3,849 of record JASHPJ010000131.1, on the reverse strand, counting down.
TTGTCTGGAAATCGCTGTCCCAGCGGCGGTTATGAAATGGGATCAAGAAGACGTTCTTGTTTGCCGCAAGGCGGATGAGGGCGGCGATTTCCGGGGATGTGGCGGCCACCGGCTTGTCGACGACGACATTCCGGCCGGCCTGGAGAATCTGCCGGGCGAGGTCGAAGTGGGTTCCGTTGGGCGTGGAGACGACAAAGAGGTCGAGCGATGCGTCAGCAAGCATCGCATCCAGTGACCGGTGGGTGACGATGCCGGGATAGCGCGCAGCGGCTTTGCCGGTGGTGCGCTCCAGGACGGCGGCCAGTTCCATGCCTTCCACCGAGGAGATGAGCGGCGCATGAAAGACGCGGCCGCCCAGGCCGAAACCGATCAGACCAACGCGAATCATGAAAAAGCCCCCTCCAATGGCGGCTCGACAGGCAAGCATATTGCAAGGCGGTTCATGAGGCCGCGGCAACCTGCTGCACTTTTCTCTTGAGCCGGGCGCGAAGTTCCTGCACCCGCTCCACAGCTTCCCTGATCTCCTCTTCCAAAGCGGGAAAAGAGGGATTCATCGTCATTCGAAACGCGCTGACGGCCTCTGCCGAGCCCGAGGCATAGATTTTCTCCCGCAGAACATGCATGGCGGCGATGCAGTCGTTGATGAGCGCCTGATCGCGATCCTCAAAATACAGAGAATGAGCGAGGAAAAACTTGTTTATCTCGCTTAACCGCTCGAAGAGGCCCGGATTGCCGGCACGCTGTTCACGAAGATCCAGATTGATCTCTTCCAGCTTTTGCCAGAGGGTTGCATAGGCTTCGCGCCGAGCGGCGGCATTGGCCGCCCGATTCGGGTTTGCGTACTGCCTCTTCCACTGATAAAAGCCAAGCAGTGCGACAATCAGTGTTCCGGCAAGTGCGATCAGGGGCGCCAGCGGTTGGAGCGTCACAATTCTCGAAGTTTACGATATTTCCAGGGAAAGTGTAGCTTTCTGCGTATCGTCAAGAGCGCCGCAGCCATCGGATTACGCACGACTTCCCCCTGGTTCCGCACCTTGAGAAAACGCAGCTTGCAACCTGCCACAGGTCTTAGCCTTCGAGCTTGTAGCGCGTCTCGGCCAGGCGGTAGAGCTTGCGCCAGACCAGGCGGTTCATGGTTACCACCATCAGCGCGATCAGGATGGTGGCGAGCAGCAGCATGGGGAAACGGCCGCTGTCGGTGGCGGCGTCAATCTGCGCGCCCAGGCCGATTGTCTCCAGCGTGCGGTCCTTTACGTGCGAGTACTCGGCCATCACCGAGGCATTCCACGCGCCGCCAGAGGCGGTGACCATGCCGGTGATGAGATAAGGGAAGATACCCGGCAGGATCAGCCGCGTCCAGCGCTGCCAGCGGGTGAAGTGGTAGAGAGTGGCCACCTCGCGCAGGTCGCTGGGGATGGACATGGCTCCGGCGATGACGTTGAAGAGGATGTACCACTGCGTGCCCAGCAGCATGAGCGCGATGGAGCCGATGCCGAGGCCTCCGCCGAGGCGGACCAGTCCCATGAGCAGCACGGGAAAGACGGCCGTTGCAGGCACTGACGCCATGATCTGCGCGAAGGGTTGCACGACGCGGGCGAGGCGCGGATTGAGGCCGATGGCGACGCCGACGGGGATGGTCCAGGCGGCGGAGATGAGCAGCGAGGCGTTCACGCGCAGGAACGTGGCGGCAGCGCCTTCGAGCAGCAGCCTGAGATCAGGCCAGGTGATGGTGCTGAGCATGTACATGGCCTGCGCTGCCGCCCAGACGACGGCGATTATGGCGGCGACGGCCAGTGTCCAGAAGCCGGCCGAGCTGTTCTTCGATGGCCTCGCATCCAGCGGGCGCATCATGCGGCATTCGGGGGTGCGCGACAGGCGCCGGTAGATGGGCTCTTCGATGCGCGCGAAGAGCCGGCCGGGCAGCTCGCTGAAAAGCGCGGATTGGCGCAGCAGCTCCAGGATGGGCGACTTGGCGCGATCAGCGGACTCAACCTGCTCGAACTTGAACTTGTCGCTCCAGGCAATGAGCGGACGCCAGACGAGCTGGTCGGTTGCGACAACGATGAGGATCACGGCGGCGATGCCGCTCAAGAGCGCCTTTACGTCGCCGGCATAGGTGGCCGTCTGGATGAAGCTGCCCAAGCCGGGAAGCTGGAAGTTGCGGTCGCCCATGGTAAAGGTCTCACAGAAGATGAGCGCAAACCAGCCGCCAGCCACGGAGACGATCGAGTTCCACACCAGGCCGATGGTCGCGTAGGGCAGCTCGAGCTGCCAGAAGCGCTGCCAGGCGGAGTAGCGGTAGATGCGCGAAGCGTCGATCATCTCGCGTGGAATGGTCTTGAGCGAAGAGTAGAAGCTGAAGGCGAGGTTCCACACCTGGCCGGTGAAGATGAGCAGGATGACGCCCATCTCGATGCCGAGCTGATGGCCGGGAATGAGCGCTACCATGGCCAGCACCACCGGCGGCAGAAAGCTGAGCACGGGGATGGACTGCAGGATGTCGAGGACCGCGACCATCCATGGCTCGATGCGCGGATTGTACGCGGCGATATAGCCGTAAGAGATGGCGAAAGTGAGGCTGAGCAGGTACGCAATGCACATGCGCACGATGGAGTAAAAGGCATAGAGCGGCAGCGCACGAATGGAGTTGGAGATGGGCACCACCGGGATGGGCCTGCCCAGCCAGTAGACGCCGGTGCTGACCAGCGCAAAGAACGCGGCCAGCGCGCACAGGGCTACTCCAACATCGATGAAGAATGGCCAGGTGCGGACGGTGACGAGAGAGCGCGCAAAGGGGTGCTGGATCTTCACTTGTCCCCCTCGTCCGGGGCAATCTCTTCTTCGAGCGCGTCGGGCAGCACAAAGCGGCGGCGGGCAGAGTCGAAGTCGAACAGCTCAGCGTAGCGGCCCCAGGCCACGGCGGTTTCGAGCTGCCTCTGGCTCTCTTCTTCGCTGAACTGCTCGTCGAGCATGTCGAGGAAGAACTCGTCAGGCACGGTGTGGTCGCTCTTGGCCTCGATGGCGCGGCGAATCTGGCGCAGCAGCAGGACGTTCTGTAACGCCGCGTCGCGGAAGAGCTCCTTCTGGCGCAGAATCTCGGAGTTGGCAAACTCGGCACCGCTGGGCGCGATGACCGCGTCGCCCTCTTCGATGGTGAGGAAGCCGAGAAGCTGGGCGGCGTCCACGATGGGCAGCAAGTCGTCGATCTCGAAGGCCAGATCGTCGGCGAGCCGGTAGATGTCGTCGCGGCCGCCCTTGTCCAGCAGCAGCTCAAGCAGGCCGGCCACGCCGCCGGGGCGCGCGTGCGGCAGCATCTGGTAGCGCATCTGGCGCTGATCGCGGACGCGCGGCAGGCCGGGCGCTTCAGCGGGCGCCACGTCGGGCCGGGTGAGCACCTTATAGATGTAATCGACGAGCTGCGTGAACCCCTCGGATCTGCGGTCGCGCGGCTGGGCCAGCGGCACGCGGAAGTCCGTGCGGATGTGGCCCGGATTGCGACCCAGGACGACGATGCGATCGGCCAGCAGCACGGCTTCCTCAATATTGTGGGTAACGATAAAGACGGCCTGGGTGGGCATGGTCTTCTTGGCCCACAACTCGAGCAGCTCGCTGCGCAGGTTCTCGGCGGTGAGCACGTCGAGCGCGGAAAAGGGCTCGTCCATGAAGAGGACTTCCGGCTCGACGACCAGCGCGCGGGCAAAGCCTACGCGCTGGCGCATGCCACCGGAGAGTTCCTTGGGATAAGCCACCTCAAAGCCGTCGAGTCCGACGGTGTCGAGCATCCTCATGCTGCGCGTGCGGCGCTCGACGGGCGGAACGCCGCGCGCCTGCAGCGGGGCTTCGACGTTT
>JASHPJ010000012.1 GCA_030038195.1 Acidobacteriaceae bacterium | reverse complement strand
AGCGAAGGCCCACCACGTATGGTCCTGGTTTTGCATGGGCGCAGCGGCGGAACTCTCAGTTTTCATGCGAGCCACCACTGCGCCGCGCGCCGGGATTGTCCAGGTCCTCCAGCACCTCGGGATCGAGAACGGACGAGCTGATTTTGTACACGCCCGAGGCCCACTTGCCCAGGTCGATCTTGCGGCAGCGGTCGCTGCAGAAAGGGAAGTCCTCGTCCTCGGGGTGCACCAGCATGCCGCACGTTGGGCAGTGAAACACGTTAGCCGATTTTTTCTTCGCAGGCATGAATCTATCTTCCGTTGTTGATGGATGGCTGTGCCTTTCGTACCAGGACAACGACGCCACTGGCCCAACTTAGAGGGACGATTTCGAAGCGCGCATCGTTTAACAGGCGCTTGAGCAGCACAGGAACTTTTTCCGCGTGGCCATCAGGCCAATTGGGTTGCGGGAGCATGTCGTCAATGATGTAAAAGCCGCCCGGCCTGACTACCGTAAGTGCTTCATCGAGCGCCTCGTATTTTCCGGGCATGGCATCGGCAAAGACGAGATCGTAACTCAATTTAGGCTGACGGCGCAGGAATTCAGCACCGTCTTCAAGAACCAGTGTCAACCGTTTGTCGTGGCCCAGCATTTCCTCTGCTGCCGACTGCCACTCAGCATTGGTATCTACGCTGGTTAGCGTCGAGTCACAATCCATACCCGCGAGCAACCACGCGGTGCCCATGCCAGTTCCCGTGCCAAGCTCAAGGAAACAGCCTGCTGGTTTAGAAGCCGCCAGGGCACGCAGCAAAGCGCCAGTACGCGGCTCTGAAACCATGGGAAAGTTCAGCGCTTCGGTGTGTGCCAGAATCTCTTGCGCAACAGCCGGTGGCTGGATGTAGTCAAGATCATTCATCGAACAACAGTCTACAGCGGACTGGAGACGATCCGCGCCACCAGGTCGTAGTCGTGCGCCTCGGTAATTTCCGCGTGATAGAAACGGCCGGCTTTGAGGCCTTCAAGATCGCCGAAATTGTTGATATAAACTTTGCCGTCGATCTCGGGCGCGTGAAACTCGGTGCGGCCCTCCCACAGCAGGTCCGTCTCTTCTGACGGCCCTTCGGCCAGCAGCGTAACCTGGCGGCCGATCCACTCTTGTTTTGCCCGCTTCGAGATTGCCTGCTGCAGCTTCATCAGCCTGCGCTTGCGTGCTTCAAGAGTGCGCTTCGGAACCTGCGCGGCCAGCGAATATGCCTCAGACCCTTCCTCGTGTGAATAGCTGAAGACGCCCAGCCAGTCGAACTTCGCCTCGCTGATGAACTGTTCCAGAATGGCAAAGTCCGAGGAGGATTCGCCGGGAAAACCGACGATGAAGCTGGTGCGCAGGGCGATGCCGGGTACGGCCACACGCACTTTTTCGAGAGTCTTCAAGAAAATCTCGGCCCCCGCGCCCCGCTTCATGCGTTTCAGAACGTCGGGAGACGCGTGCTGCAGCGGCACGTCGAGATATTTGCAGATATTGTCGTGCTTTGCAATCGTGTCGAGCAGCCGGCCGGTGATGCGATTGGGATACGCGTAGAGAAAGCGTAGCCAGCGCAGGCCTTCGATCTGCGCCAGTGCGTCGAGCAGCGCGGCCAGGCCGTCTTTCAGCCCAAGGTCTTCGCCGTAGCAGGTCGTGTCCTGGCCGATGAGCGTGATCTCGCGGACGCCCCCGGCCACCAGCCGCTGCGCCTCGGCCACCACTGACTCGAAGCGCCGCGAACGGAACTTACCGCGCAGATTGGGAATCACGCAGAAGCTGCACGGATGGTCGCAGCCTTCGGCGATCTTGATATACGCCGACGCGCGCGGCGTGGAGAGCAGCCGCGGGGTGATCTCGTCGTAAAGATACGTGGGCAGCAGATGCGCCGCGCCCTGCCAGTCCTGGCGGCTGAAGCGGCCCTGCTGCTCGCGCAGGCGCCCTTCGGGCCTTGAAGCCTTGGATTGCTGCGCATGCGTGCTGGAGAGCGACTCCTGGCCCGGCCGCATCCCGGCGTGCACGCTGGTGAGGATGGTAAACGGCGACGGCGCAGCCGGTGCTGCTGGCGCAATGCCCGCGGCTTCGAGAATCGATTCCAGCTCGCCCGTGCCGACAACGGCGTCCACTTCCGGAATATTTTTACGGATTTCGTCGCGGTAGCGCTCCACCAGGCAGCCGGCGACAATGAGCTTCTTCGCCGAGCCCGAAGTCTTGTGCCGCGCCATCTCCAGGATGGTGTCAACTGACTCCTGCTTGGCTGTGTCGATGAAGCTGCACGTGTTGACGACCAGGATTTCGGCCTCTTCCGGACGTGCCGTGAGCCGCGCGCCAGCGCGGTCCAGCAGGCCCATCATCACCTCGGAGTCGACCAGGTTTTTCGGGCAGCCCAGCGAGACAAAGCCCACCACCGGGGACGCGGCAGAACCGGCCGCGTGGGCAGATTTTTCTTCCCGTTCGCTCACTGTTTTATTGTACCGGGAAACGAATCTTTCCGCGCCAGATGGCCGGAACCGTGCGTCGATTGTGTGTCATCCATTGGGCTTGGCCGCTCAACTGTCCTTGCGGTAGAGCAGGTCGCGCATCGCGGTCTTGCGTGCGGCGTCAAGCTCCTTGCCCGCTCCCTGGTCGCGGAAGTTGCCGCCGGCCGCTGCGCCGGCATCCGGCTCGCTGCAACTGGGACAGCGATTGGCAAAGCCCGGCTTGTCTGGCCTCAACTCGAACTCTTCTCCGCAAACGACACAGGTTTTCATCGGAAAAGCCATGACCCAATTATGGTAACGAAGGCGACGGCGCAAGTCGAACTGGATCGGTTGCGCGCTCCATGAGCGCCGCGTGATGAAGTGCTAAAATCAATCAGTGCCGGGTCCTACGCGACGTAATCCTGCCAACCCCGCCAGGTCCGGAAGGAAGCAACGGTAACGGGCTAGTACGGGCGCAGTAGGTCACCCGGTACTTTTTAAGGCGCCGTGGGCGCTTTTACTTTTTGGTTTCCCTTTCCGGGATGTGAACCACACCGTGAAGATGCGCGGGTAGAGATGTTGTATAGGTAGCGTTGTTGAGCCGCAAGCCGGAGCCTGAGACGCCCGGGCTTGCGCCGCGAGGAGAAGTCCATTGAGCCTTACCGTTCGTCCCGTGGTGGGCCGGCGCGCGAAGATTACGGCGCTCGGAACCTACGTCCCTCCTGATGTAATCACCAATCAAGACCTCGAAAAAATGGTGGAAACAAGCGACCAGTGGATTCTGGAGCGCACCGGGATCCGAGAGCGCCATAAGCTGGCTCCGGGACTGGGTGTGAGCGCGATCTGCACCGAGGCGGCCAGGAAGTGCCTGGCCGCGCGCGGCATCGGGCCGGATGAGGTCGAGGTCATCATCGTGGGCACGGTGACCCCGGACATGATGTTTCCCTCGACCGCCTGCCTGGTGCAGCACAGGATCGGCGCGCCGCATACGTGGGGATTCGACGTTTCAGGCGGCTGTTCGGGCTTTGTCTTCGCGCTGCTGGTCGGCGTGAAGATGGTGGAGAGCGGTGCGCATAAGAAAGTCCTGGTCATCGGCGCGGACGCCAACACCCGCATGACCGATTACACCGACCGCACTACCTGCGTGCTCTTTGGCGACGGCGGCGGCGCCGTGCTGCTGGAGCCCTGCGCAGAGGGCGAGATCGGCTTCATCGACTCGGTGAACGAGATTGACGGCGCGGGCGGCGCGAGCCTGAACCTGAAAGGCGGTGGCAGCCTGAACCCGTCCACGCACGAGACCGTCGATAAAAAGATGCACTACATCTACCAGGACGGTCCGGCCGTGTATAAATTCGCCGTGCGCAAAATGGAAGAAGCCACGGCCAGGCTGCTGGAGCGCAACGGCGTGACCGTCTCCGATCTTGGCTGCTTCATCCCGCATCAGGCTAACAAGCGCATCATTACCGCTACGGCCGACCGGCTGGGCATGGACCCCGAGCGCGTCATCATCAACATCGAAAAGTACGGCAACACCTCGGCTGGAACCATTCCGCTGGCCATGGAGACGGCCGTAGAGCAGGGCAAGCTGAAAAAAGGCGACCTGGTGCTGCTGGCCGCCGTGGGCGCGGGGTTCACGGTAGGAACCGTGCTGCTGCGGTGGGAGATTTGACCGGGGCAGCCGGTTAGCGGGTTCGCATCCGCTGCGCCGATGTTCGCAAGTCAGCCGGTTCATGAGTCAGCAGCAGCGCGGAGTGGATTCCTGGATTGGCGTGCATGTTCGTGAGACGGATTGCGCTGTGATCCTGCTCACATGCAGTGGATTTGCGGCGGGTGCAGATTGGCATATACTGTGCTCCACGTAATCCGGATTTTGGCCGGAGCGACAGACCGGCACGTTGGACAGGATTCAACGCAAGGAGCGGAGGCTGACCATGGAAGTGGAGTTCACCGCCAGGCAAGTGAAGATCTCCAGGGCGTTGCGCGCACAGGCTGAGGAGGGGATGGAACGGATCGGGCGCATGCTGGGCCGTGGCGCGCATGCCAGCATCATCTTCGGCGCCCAAAGGCATTTGCAGATTGTGGAGCTGACCGTGCAGGCGCGGCTGCAGAAGATTGCGGCCACCGGCAAGGCGGACACGCTGGAGTCCGCGCTGCGGCAGGCGATTGCGCACGCCGAGCAGCAGGCGCGACGCTACCGCGACCGCAAGCTGGTGAACAAGCGGCTGCCCAAAGTGGAAAAAATCCTGACCGCGCCACCGGTGGCCCGGCCCAAGGCGTGTATTTCACCGCAGCCGGAGGAAGATGGCGCAGCCGCGCCGCGGACGGCGGTCAAGACGCGGGCCTCCATTGCCATTCACTCGTTCCCGGTGAGCTCGACGGTTGTGGAGCCACACGTGGTCAAGAATGGCGAAGCCATCGCCATCCGGCCCATGACGATTGAAGAGGCAGTGAAAGACGCCGAGTTCCGCGACCGCGATCTGCTCATCTTCCGCAATCTGTCGGGCGCAGTGTTCGTGCTGCATCGCCGGCGGGACGGGCAGATGGAGCTGGTGGAGATTCCTTAATTCCCATGCAGGAAAAACGGGCGCGAAGGATTGTGCCGCCCGGCTGTGGTGTGGATGCGGCACGCGTCCCTCCGTTGAAAATGCGTGTGGTTGTCTCTGGCTGCCTGAATTTTCTTTCTCTGCCGTTCGCCGCAAGTACTTAGGTTGCACCCGGTACCCGGTTTTAGGGATGGCTGCAGCGGCCTCGGCGGACCTATCATTTTCTGTATGGCATCCCGGGGTTTTCAGCCAGTGACAGAGCCGCAGGCAGCGCAAGCGGACATGGAAGATACGACAATTTCCCCAGAGACGATGCGATGGAATCTGCCGGAGAATGCGCACTCCGCCGAGCAGCGGAGCGTTCTGGATGCGCTGCCGGTTCTGGTGTTTCTTGAGCGCGCGGGCGCCATCGTGTTTGCCAACGCCGAAGCGCGGCAGATGCTGGGTGACAGCGCCGACGCGTGGGTGAAGCGGCCCATGGAAGAGGTGCTGTGGGGGCTCTTTCCCGGCACTGCCGAGCCGCAGACGCATCTCCAAGGCACGCGGCGCAGCAGTCCTTTTCACGCCACCATGCCGTCCAGAAGCGGACGGCTGCAGCCGGTGGAAGGCACGTACAGCATCACCAATGCGGAGCAGCGCGAGGCGGTGATCGTGGCGCATCCCACCGGACGCGAGCGCACGCCCAGGCGGCAACTGATGGAAGACGTGCTGGCCAGCCTGCCCGAGGCGGTGGCCATTGAGCACGGCGATCATATCCTTTACACCAATCCGGCGTTTACGCGGATGTTTGGCTATTCGGCCGAAGAAGCCAGCGGCGGCAGCCTGCGTGAGCTGATTGTGCCCGAGGCGCGCATGAGCGAGCATATGGCGCTGGTAAGCGGTGCGGCCTGCCAGGAGTGCGAGCTGGTGGAGACAGTGCGCAGGAACAAGGCGGGCGAGCTGGTGGCCGTGCATCTGCACCGCGCGCCGCTGCTGGTGGACGGCAGAGCGATAGGCGTGGTGTTTACCTTCCGCGGCGTCCGACAGACGGCGCAGAACTGAAAGATTCGTGCCGGGTGGAGAGGTCATCGCGCAAAAGATGCGCCATCCGGTGTAGCATGGGCGCATGACGCCCCCCAGGCACGCGCCATTGCAAGACAATCGCAGAAAAAAAGCAGCCGGTCGAGCCGGCAAGGAGCTGGTGATCGTGACCGGCATCTCCGGCTCGGGAAAAGCGTCGGCCCTGAAGGCTTTTGAGGACCTTGGTTTTCACTGCGTCGACAACCTGCCGCTGGAGCTTTTGCCAGACTTTGCCGCGCTGGTGAGCCATTCGGCCGAGGTGGAGCGCGCGGCCATCGTGATCGACGTGCGCGAAGGCCCCACGCTGGACCGGCTACCGCAGATTCTCAAAGGCGTAAGAAAGCGGCTGTCCACGCGCGTGGTCTTCATGGATGCGCAGGACGCGGTGCTGGTGCGGCGGTTTTCCGAGACGCGCCGGCCGCATCCGCTGGGACTTTCAGAGTCCGTCTCGCGCTCGATTGTGGAAGAACGGCAGCTTCTGGACCCGATCCGCAACGTGGCCGACACGCTGATCGATACCTCGAACTTCAATGTCCACGAGCTGCGTGCGCACATTCAGGCGCGCTTTGGCCAGCAGGACGGAAACAAGCGCCTGCTGGTCTCGTGTCTCAGCTTTGGCTTCAAAAACGGCGTGCCTCTTGATGCGGACATGGTCTTCGACGTACGGTTTCTGCCCAATCCCCATTTCGTGCCCGAGTTCCGCAGGAAGACCGGCCTCGATCCGCGCGTGGCCGCATACGTGCGCGGCTTTCCGCAGACGGCGGAGTTCCTGGATCGGGTAACCAGCATGATGCTTTACCTGTTGCCGCATTATGTTTCCGAAGGCAAGAGCTACCTGACCGTGGCCTTTGGCTGCACCGGCGGACAGCACCGCAGCGTGATGATGGCCGAAGAGATGCACAAGCGCCTCAAAAAAGCCGGCTACCGCGTGAAGGCACTGCACCGGGATATGGTGAAGCCGTGAGATGGGATCAGTGAGCCTGCAGATCGTCGAGCCAGCGCGATAACTCGTCTGAAAAATTCTTAATCTGTCTTCTGCCAGGCGGAAGCCATACGAACATCTTGCGCGCTGAGACCTCCTGAAAGATTGCGGGGTTCTGGCCGGGACCGTTCGCGTCATTCTTCGGGAACGGCAGGAACCACAGCGAAGGGATGCGCAGCGCTGCAGCCGGAGCGTTCAGATCATAGCGGTCGCGCACCAGCAGGCGAGCGGGGACCAGGTCGGCGCGCGCGTCGGTGAAGATTGCGCTGACCGGGTCTTCGATGGGCGATTCGAGAACGGCGCCAGCCAACTCGGAGTGGCTGGCGGCGAACTCGAGTGCGAGATCGGCGCCGAGGTCGCGGCCGTCGAGCACGATTGTGCCTGGGTCGATATGGCGGGTTTCAGTAAGGTACTGGAGCGCTGCGCCGGCGTCTTCAAGCCAGCGGGATTCCGTGGGATGGTCGAACTCGCTCTGGCCGTAGCCGCGGTAATCGATGGCGAAGAGGTTGACGCCGGCCGCGTGCAGCTCAGCCAGGTGGTCCACCGTATCGCCGAGGTTGCCGTTTTTGCCGTGCAGATAAAGGAATGTGTAGCGGCTTTCGCGCCCATCCGTAGCGGCGGGAATCCACCAGCCGGAGAGGCGCGGCTGGCCGGAAGCGGTGGTGTCGAAACCGATAGGCGAAAAGGGAATGCCGCGGCTGGCCGGAGTGCGCGCTACCTTGGACGAAGGGTGATAGAGCAACTGCCAGCTTCCCTGCCAGAAGAGCAGGCACAGCACGCCCCATGCGCAGATGGCCGCTCCCGCCAGCGCTGCGGCAATGGCGGTGAGCATCCATCGGCCGGAGACGGTAGGCGGCGCGGGCCTCGGGTTTTCCACCCTTGCCGGCTGCCGGGCAGCTTTTGCGGGCTTCGCTCCCATCCGCTTGCCTGCAACCACCTGGAGTTTGGGCTTTTTGCGCGTCATGGCGTGGCTGAATCACTGCGCACTGCGTGCGCCCTTCTCTATGCTAAACGCACGGCGCACACTCTGCCCGGCCCGCTACTTCCACGCGCTGAGCGGCCTGATGCGCGGAGCTTTCCTGTCATCGGCGCCGGTAAAGAGCACGGCGATGGTAGCCGGGTTTGCCTGCTGGCGGATCGGGATAACCAGGTTGGTCAGCCCGGGATTAGGCGCCTGCGGAGCCGGAGGCTGTGTGTTTGCCGTGGAGAAGCGCACGCCAGCCGGGGCGAGGATGCGCGCGCGCAGTGTGACGCCGTTGCGGGTGAGCGTAGCAGAGCGGCCGTCCGGCGCGATGGCAACCGTGGCGAAGGTGTGAAAGTTCCAGGTCACGTCGACTGGCCTGGCGGGCGCAATCTCGTCCTGGACAAGCGCCTGCTGGTTGCCGAGAATTTCTATGCCCCGGCTCCAGGATGCAAGTTTGCCCTTGTATGCCTGGTCGAGATTGGCGATGGCGTACAGCCGGCCGCCGGCGCTGCCGGTCGCGCTGAGCGGAGACTTGGCGTCGAGGTCCTGGTTTTGGCCGTCGATGGTGAGCGTGTTGTGGCCCTCGGTGCGCATGCGATAGTAGCTCCAGCGCTGGCGCCCGAAGTAGCCGGGCAGGCCGTAGCTGTCAGGCCCCAGGTCGCTAGCCCAGCGCTGGCCCAATGCGTCGAGAACAAAACTGCCCAGGTCGAGATGGCCATGTGAGGCGCGCGCGTCTCCGCCCTTGAAGCCCACGTACCACGCATTGGGATCGTCCCACGCCGAGCGCAGGTAGGCCTGGGCCACGCGGGCGAAGCTTTCCACGCGCGGCAAGGGCGAGTTGTCGCCCGGCACAGGCGGCAGCGCAGCCCACATGAGGCCGGGCATCGAGAAGCGGCTGCTCTCCTTCTGCTGCCTGGGGTTGAGCGTGGTGTTCACAACGATGGGGCGCTCATGCGCGGCATAAAAAGGGCGATGGAAGCGACGCGCGAACCAGAAGACCTGCGGGGAAGGATAGACGTCGGGCTCGGCGTCGCCGAAGTTGGCGTACTCGAGCGTAGGCCCGGTCGATTGGATGTGGTAGTCCACGGTAGTGGAAAAGCCGGTTGCGTCCGACGCGCCGAAGTCCTTGCCTAGCGCCGAGTCGAGCGCAGCAATGTAGAGCACGTTGTAGCTGGTGGCGTAGTTCCAGTAACCGGGGCCTTCTTCAAATCCGCCGTCGGGTGCGAAGAGCTGCATGATGCTGGCGATGGCCGTCTGCGCGTGCTCAAGGATCTGCTGCGCGCGCCCGGGCTCTTCGTCGGCGATGGCCAGCGCGCCCACGGACTCGCCGCCGTTGCACACCTGGTTCCAGTTGTTGTGTTCGTGATGGATCGCCTCGCCCGACCCGATGCGCTCGAGCCACGGATCGATGCCCTTGGTGGCGATGGCGTTTTTGATGGTGGCGCGGTCGGCGGGTGAAAGCGTGGAATAGAGCCAGTCATAGCCGATGCCGAGCGCGGCGGTCATCTCCGCGGTGTCGAGAAAGTGCGTCGGATACCAGTCAGGAAACGCAGCAGCGGCCAGCATCTCCTGTGTGGCGCGGTCAGCGAATCGTTTATCGCCGCTGATGCGGTAAAGGCCGGCGAGCGTGAAGATGCGGCCCTCCATCTCGCGCGAGGTGGCCAGCAGCGTGTGCTCCGGTCCGCCAATCGCGTACACGTCGGGCGGAGTAGTGAGCAGCTTTTCCCCGATGGCGAGCTGCTGCTGGTACCACGTTTTGATAAACGGATCGCTGGCGACGGCGTGCTGGATCGCCGGCATGTCGGAGTCGAGAATGATGAGGCGCGGATGCCCGGCTCGCAGCGTGGCGAGGGATACGGTCGGATGCGGATCGGGCTGTGCAGCGCGGCAGCAGAGAGGAATGGAAAGCAGGATTGCGAAGACCAACCAGCGCCGCAGCGCCGCGGCACTGCAGCCAGAGCCTTGAAGCATGAACAATTTCCTCCTGTGCAACAGCGAGATTGTACAAGGCGATGCAGGAAGCCGGCAATGAGGAACGCTGCAGAACGATGTGCTCGCAGCCGGCGCGTGAGCGGCCTCGAAGGGTGTAATATGGCATGTTGGCGGAAACGATTACGTTAACGAAGGGGAAAATTGAAATGGCGGCGAAGAAAGAAAAGATAACCAAGCCGAACGACGATGAGGTGCTGCTGATCACCAGCGGCGATCTGCGGCTCTCGGCCAACCAGGCATGCTGGCCGGCGCAGCGCGACATGGAAGAGAAGTTGACGGCTGCCTTCGCGCAGAAGGGCTACAAGCTGATTCGCGCGCACGCCTACAGCGAGCAGGAGAAGCACGGCTTCATCTCGTCGCAGCGCCGCGGCATGAATGTTTTTATGAAGATTCACCCCGGCGCAAAGCTGGTCTTCGCCACCGCTGCCTGGCAGTACAGCCACCACGTTTTACCCGGACTGCGCAGCCACAAGGGGCCGATCCTCACCGTGGCCAACTGGTCAGGGCAGTGGCCGGGCCTGGTTGGCCTTTTGAATCTCAACGGCTCGCTGATCAAGGCGGGTAGAAAGTTTTCGTTCATCTGGAGCCGCGATTTTACCGACGAATTTTTCCTGAACGCGCTCGACGAGTGGCTCCGCGACGGCAAGATCACGCACGATCTGTCGCACGTGCACGCGCTGGACAGGAAGAAGCTGCCTGCGGAAAGCGCCAGGCTGGGCGCGCAGCTTGCGCGCGAGTTGAAGCATCGCAAGGCGATCCTGGGCGTCTTCGACGAGGGCTGCATGGGCATGTACAACGCCATCATCGACGACGAGCTGCTGAATCCGGCGGGCATCTTCAAGGAGCGTTTGAGCCAGTCTGCCTTGCTGGCCAGGATGCGCACGGTCAGCGACGCCGAAGCGCGCGGCGTTTACGACTGGCTTGTGGCCAAGGGCATGAAGTTCGACTTCGGATCCGATCCCGCCAGCCAGCTCACGCTCGACCAGGTGCTGGAGCAGTGCAAGATGTACATTGCCGCCCTGCGCATGGGAAAAGACTTCGGCTGCGACGCGGTAGGCATCCAGTATCAGCAGGGATTGAAGGACATGACACCGGCGTCGGACCTGGCCGAAGGTCTGCTCAACAATGCAGACCGTCCGCCGGTGTATGCCGAAGGCACGCAGGAGGAGTTGTACGCCGGCGGCCCGCTGGTGCACTTCAACGAAGTGGATGAATGCGCCGGCGTCGATGCGCTGGTAACCAATCGCTGCTGGACTGCGCTGGGCCTCGACCCCTCCACCACGCTGCACGACGTGCGCTGGGGCGACCACTACAAGGGCGATGGGCTGGACAACTTTGTGTGGGTCTTCCAGATCTCCGGCGCCGCGCCGGCGAATCACTTCGTCAACGGCTATGCGGGCGCGAAAAGCGAGCGCCAGCCAGCCATGTACTTCCCCCTGGGCGGCGGATCGCTCAAGGGCGTCAGCAAGCCCGGCGAGGTTGTCTGGAGCCGCGTATTTTTAGAAGGAGGCAAGCTCCACGCCGACCTTGGCCGTGCCACGGCCGTTTCTCTGCCCGCGGAAGAAACCGAGCGCCGCTGGCGCGAAACCACGTCGCAATGGCCCATCATGCACGCGGTGCTGCACGGCGTTACGCAGAACCAGATGATGGCCCGGCACCGCGCCAATCATCTCAACGTGGCCTATGCCCCCTCGGCGGAGAGTGCCGACAAGGCGCTGGCGACCAAGGCAGCCATGCTCGCAGAGCTGGGCATCACCGTGCATCTGTGCGGCGTGGAGCTGCCCGCGTAGTTCTAACGCGGATCAACTGCGCACAAAGCCGGAGATGCAAAATCTCCGGCCTTGTTTTTTAAGCTCACGCGCGCACAACCACTTCGCCAATTGCCTGATCGATGCGTTCGAGCGCCTCGGCGGGCAGCGTGACGCCAATGGCGCGCACGTTTTGCTCGATCTGCTCGGGCCGCGACGCGCCGATGATCGCCGAGCTTACCTCGGGCCGGCGCAGCACCCACGCCAGCGCCATCTGCGCCATGGTGAGGCCAAGGTCTGCGGCAACCGGCTTCAGTTTTTCGACGGCGGCAAGCAGGTAATCCGACCGATAGTGCCGGCCGGCGGTTTCCATAAACAGATTCATCTGCTCGCTGGCCGCGCGGCTGTCTGCAGGCGGCGGCGCGCCGGGCAGGTATTTGCCGGTCAGCACGCCATGCGCCAGCGGTGAGAACACAAGGTTGCCGATGCCATGCCGTGCGCATGCGGCGAAGACTGCGTCCTCTGGCTTGCGCCACAGCATCGAGTACTGCGGCTGGCTGGAAGAAAACGGGGTATACGCGCAATCGCCTGCAATTCTGTCCGATGCGTGTATCTGCTCTGCCGTCCACTCGCTGAATCCGATGGCGCGCACCTTGCCAGCCCTTACGGCTCGATCGAGCGCCCAAAGCGTTTCGTGGAGCGGCGTCTCCTGGTCGTAGCGATGGCATTGATAGAGATCGATACAGTCTACGCCGAGGCGCTTGAGCGAGCAGTCGAGCTGTTTTTCGATCTGCGCCGCGGAAAGGCCGTGATCCGGCTCATCGCCGACAGGGAAGTAGAGCTTGGTGGCAATCAGGTATTGGTCGCGCGGATAAGCCCGCAGCGCCTCGCCCAGCACGCGCTCCGCTTCGCCCGCACCATACTGGTTGGCCGTGTCGAAGAGCGTGATGCCATGATCGAGCGCCGCGTGAATGCAGCGAATAGCCTGATCGTGCGCAATGCCGCCCGCCACGGTGAGCCAGGTGCCAAAGCTTATTTCGGATACTTGCAATGGCCCATTCCCGAGCTGGCGATACCGCATCGATTCCCCTCTGAGGCAAATGCAATTCGTATTTGCAAGCCGCGTCGGCTTGGGTCACCGGTGCCTAGCCCACCGCCTGTACGGTGCCTTTGCCCACCAGGTCTTCCACCCGTTCTACCCAGCCGCGGTCGGCAGTGACGCTCATGCCCTCGGGCTCGAGGATCACGGCGTACTCGCCCTTGCGCTCCAGATGCAGCATCACCTTGCCGGGCCCCGGTGCAGCGTCTACCGCACTTTTGAGCTGTGCGAACATCTCCTCCGTGGCGCGGTCCAGGTTGATGCGGATGCGGATGCCGGCGGGCAGCTTGACCTGCACTTCTTCCAGCGCCATGATGCTGTTGACGGCGATCTTCGGCGCCGCGTCCTCTTCGCCCATCAGCACACCGCGAATGAGCACCGGCGCTTCGATCTTCAACTGGCCGGCCAGCCGCTCGTAGTCGCGCGCAAAGCAGATGATGTCGATCTTGCCGGTCGCGTCTTCGATGGCCGCCTGCGCGTAGAGCTTCTGGTCGCGCTTGCTCTTCTGCACGCGCAGGCCGTGGATAAGGCCGGCTACCTGCAACTCGTCCGCCGGATCGCTGTCCTTGCCCCAGCGCCGCTCGGGCGGCTTGCGCTCCAGCGCTTCCGCCACGGTAATCACGCCGGTGAGATTGCGAATCTTCTCTGCATACTTATCGAGCGGATGGCCGGAGACGAAGAAGCCCAGCACCTCTTTTTCATTGGCGAGCCGCTCGGTCTCTTCCCAGTCCGGCACGCGCGGCAGATCTTCTCCGTTGCGCGCGCCGCTCGGTCCATGTGCAGGTGCTTCGTCAAACAATCCGAAGAGCCCGGTCTGGCCCTGCGCCGCGTCTTTCTGCGCCTTCTGCGCCCGCTCGATCGCTTTATCGACCGCCGCGAAGAGCTGGCCGCGCGTTCCCAGCGAATCGAGCGCGCCAGCCTTGATGAGCGACTGAATCACGCGCGAGTTCATCACCCGCAGATCGACCTTCTCGCAGAACTCCCAGAAACTCCTGAAGCGGCTGCCGGCTTCTGCGCGCGCCTTCAGGATCGACTCGATCGCATTGCCGCCCACGTTCTTCACTGCGGCCAGGCCAAAGCGGATGGACTCGCCCTGCGGCGTAAACTGCGCGCCGGAGATCTGTACGTCCGGCGGCGCCACAGTAATACCCAGCTCTTTGCACTCGCCGATGTACTTTACCACCGAGTCGGGCTTCGAGGTTTCCGAAGTAAGCAGCGCGGCCATGAACTCAACCGGATAATGCGTCTTCAAATAAGCCGTCTGGTAGGCGAGCAGCGCATAGGCGGCCGAGTGCGACTTGTTGAAGCCGTAGCCGGCAAACTTCTCCATCTGATCAAAGAGCTCGCCGGCTATGCCTTTCGGATGTCCCAGCTTGGCTGCGCCATCCATAAAACGGTCGCGCTGTTTCGCCATCTCTTTAGGGTCTTTCTTTCCCATGGCGCGGCGCAGCAGGTCGGCCTCGCCCAGCGAGTAGCTGGCCACCACGTTGGCGATCTGCATCACCTGCTCCTGGTAGACGATTACGCCGAGTGTCTCTTTCAGAATGCCTTCAATCTCCAGCAGCATGTACTCTACCTTGCGCCGGCCCCACTTGCGCTCGATGAAGTCGTCAATCATGCCGCCCTGGATGGGTCCCGGCCGGTAGAGCGCGTTGAGCGCCGTCAGGTCTTCCACCGTGTCGGGCTTGTAGCGGCGCAGCACGTCGCGCATGCCGCCAGATTCGAACTGGAAGACGCCCGATGTGAGCGCCGCATGAAAAACCTTCCTGTACGTCTCTTCATCGTTGAGCGGGATGGCTTCAATATCGAGCTTCTGCCCGCGATGAGTCTCGATCAGCTTCAGGCAGTCGTCGATGACCGTGAGCGTGGTGAGCCCCAGGAAGTCCATCTTCAGCAGGCCCATTTTTTCCACGGCCTTCATGTCATAGGCCGTCACGATTTCGTCGTTCTTGGTCTTGGCAATAGGCACAAGATCGGTGAGTGCGCGCGGCGCAATCACCACGCCGGCCGCATGCATGCCGATGCCGCGCACCAGGCCCTCGAGCTTCTTGGCCGTGTCAATCAGCTCGCGAATGGTCTGGTCGTTGTCGTATGCCTTGCGCAGATCGGGCACGTCTTCAAGCGCCTGGTCGATAGTCATGCCGAGCGTGGCCGGAATCAGCTTGGCGATGCGGTCCACGTCGCCATAGGGCATGTCCAGCGCCCGTCCGCAGTCCTTGATGGCGGCTTTTGCAGCCATGGTGTTGAAGGTGATGATCTGCGCCACCTGCTCGCGTCCGTACTTGCGCGTCACGTAGTCGATCACCTCGCCGCGCCGGTTCATGCAGAAGTCCACGTCGATATCGGGCATGGACACGCGCTCGGGATTCAGGAAGCGCTCGAAGAGCAGCGCGTTCTGCAGCGGATCGATATTGGTGATCTCCATTGCGTAAGCCACCAGCGAGCCGGCCGCCGAGCCCCGCCCTGGGCCGACGGGAATGCCGTGATCGCGCGCGTACTTGATGAAGTCCCACACGATGAGGAAGTACCCCGAGTACTTCATCTGCTTGATGATGCCGATCTCGCGCTCCAGCCGCGCTTCATAGTCGTGGATGGGCGAGCGCAGCAGGCCGCGTGTTTCGAGCAGGCGTATGGCGGTTTCGAGGCGCTTCTTGTAGCCCTCGCGGCACACCTCCTCGAAATAACTGTCGATGGTGTGGCCCGGCGGAACGGCAAACTCCGGAAAGGGATTGTCCACCTTGCTCAGCTTCAGGTTGCAGCGCTCGGCAATCTCCATGGTGCGCGCAGTCACCGCGGGCGAATCGGGAAACAGTCGTGCCATCTGGTCGGCACTCTTCACAAAAAACTGGTCGGAGTCGAATTTGAAGCGGTTGGCGTCGTGCACCTTGGCGCCGGTCTGCACACACAGCATCACGTCGTGCGCGTGCGAGTCCTCGCCGCACAGGTAGTGCGAGTCGTTGGTGGCCACGAGCGAAATGCCCAGCTCTTTTTCCAGCCGGAAGAGATCGGCCTGGATCTTGCGCTCCTGCTCCAGCCCCTGGTCCTGGATTTCGAGGTAGAAGTTGCCCTTGCCGAAGATGTCCTGGTACTGCGTAGCCACCGCAACGGCCTTGCCGTAGTCGCCGGCCATCAGCGACTCACACAGCTCGCCGCTTAAACAGCCGGAAAAGCCGATCAATCCCTTCGCATTTTCCGCCAGGTACTTTTTGCTCACCCGCGGCTTGCGATAAAAGCCGTGCAGCGAAGCCTCCGACGTGAGCCGGATCAGGTTGCGGTAGCCCTCTTCGTTTTCCGCCAGCACCAGCAGGTGGTTGTACTCATCCTTGGGCGTCTCGGCGCGATGATCCTCGGCCTTGCACACGTACAGCTCGCAGCCCAGGATAGGCTTGATGCCCTTCTGCTTGGCCGCGTCGAAGAAGTGCACCGCTCCGTAGATATTGCCGTGGTCAGTCATGGCCACGGATTTCTGGCCCAGCGACGCGACCCGCTCGATGAGCTTCTTTACATCGCATGCGCCGTCCAGCAGCGAGTATTCGGTGTGCAGATGAAGATGAGTAAATTCGGCCATGACATCCCAATTTTAACGGTAGTCCGGATTGCAATTTCTGACCGGTAATCCACAGGAGGATTTCAGCCGGGTGCCCCAGGCCCTAGGCGCTCAATCCAGCACAAAAGGGGTACCCCACCCTTTGCGTCCGCCGCGGCGGAAATGGAAAAGCACGCCACTCAATGATCGAAAAAAGCTAGAAGCTAGAGGCTAGCAGCTAGAAGCTGTTTTTCAATCCCGCCGGGTGAACCACCCGCCATATGTTCAATGGATCGCATCGAATTTATGTATTAGACAGGGCGTTATTTCGAGTTTTAAAGTGTTTCCGTTGAGAACAACCTCAGCTATTTCACAATCTCAGGGCCCACCGAAGCAGCGGTCATTTGGAGGCAATCGCAATGAACTATTGTGCTCAAGGCAATCTCAAGGTCATTTGGAAGCGGAGGCTCGTTTTCCTGCTCGCCGTCGTCGCGCTCGCGATCTTCCAGCAAGAAGCGCATGCGCAGGGGTATGGCTCAATTGCCGGAACGGTAACCGATCCAAGCGGCGCGGTGCTCCCCAATGTGTCCGTTCTTGCAACCGCGAGCCAGACGGGAGTGCAGACAAGCGTCGTAACAAATGCACAGGGCGAATTCATCTTTCCAACGTTGCTGCCGACGCAGTACACCATCAGCGCCACTTCGCCGGGATTTCAAGCCTACAAACTCCCCGGCATCCTTCTTCAAGCCAACCAGGCATTGACGGTGAACATCAAGCTCGCGGTCGGCTCGGAGACGCAGACCGTGAGCGTTTCGGCGGCTCCGCCCCAGATCAACACGACCAATGGAACGCTTTCGCAGGTTATAGGCGGGTCGAGCGTTCTCAACATGCCCCTGAATGGCAGGAATGCAGCCTCGCTGATCACCCTGGTCTCTGGAGTAGCGAACGCCACGAACGAGGGCAACGGAGCCAATCAGGGCACCAGCAAGACATTCCCTGCAGCCGTCGTTACCGGCTCGAACGGCACGCTCCCCAATCAGGAGAATTATCTCCTGGATGGCGGCAACAATGTAGACGAGCAGACCAACGTCAACGATCCGTTCCCGTTCCCTGACGCACTGCAGGAATTCAGCGTGCAGACTACGAACTATGACGCTGAGTTTGGCCAGAGCGCCGGTGCAGTTGTCAACATCGTCACCAAATCGGGCACGAACCAGTTCCATGGTGACGCTTTTGAATTCTTACGTAACGGTTTTTTCGATGCCAGGCCCTACTTTGCCAACACCGCGGATACTCTGCACCGCAATCAATTCGGCGGCGTTATCGGCGGGCCAGTGATCATTCCGCATTGGTCTCAAGGCAAGACCACGCAGTTCTTCTTCGGCTATCAATATACGAGCGACCGTTCAGCGTCGACTGCCAATACGGCGACAGTCCCCACGCTCGCCGAGGAAGGGCGCGCCGCTGGTGAAAGCTATGCCGATTTTGGCAACATATGCAACGCCGCGGCCGGCAACTCGTTCAATGGCGGCGGCATCTGTGTGAATTCCTCGGGAAATCCCGTTCCAAACCAACAGATCAGCAATCCATTTACCAATGTTACTTATCCATACAACCAGATCCCCGCCAGCGACTTCGACCCGGCTGCGGTTGCATTCGAAAAGGTGTTCCCCACGTATTCCGGCTCCGAAGCACCCGGCAAGATCGGCGGCACGGTCAACTATTACTTGCCGTCGATCCAGACCTACAATGAATTTGTCGGCCGCGTCGACCATCAGTTCGGTGACAGCGACCACCTCTTTGGCCGCTACTACTACAACTTTTTTAATGCGCCCGGTTACTACAGTTCGTCCAATATGCTCGAATACCTGTCATTCGCTGATACCCGCTACCAGAATGCTCTGATCTCGGAAACGCATACATTCTCACCTACCGTCGTCAACAACCTGGTGCTCAACGATCAGCGAGAATACACGCTGCGTGGCGGACCTCCTGCGAGCCCGCTGATCACCAGCTTCGGCGTGCAGAACATCTGGCAACCATCAACCGGACCTTTCATCGAGGCAAGCATATCTGGTTATTTTGGCGCGACAGCTACCGCCAATGCGATTTTCGAGCGCAACGACTACAACTTTGACGATGTCTTGCACTGGGTGAAAGGAAGCCATGACTTTGCCTTTGGCGGCCACTTTGAGCTAAGCAAGTATGACGCAACCAACGTTTACACGTCCTACGGCGACTTCAGCTTCAATTCGGCGACAAACACCGTCGCGGGCGTCACGAACTATTATCCGAATGCAGTGGCAAACTTCCAGATGGGCTTCATGACGGGTTTCAGTCAAGGCAATTATGAATTTGTCAACAACCGGAACCATTTCCCTGCCATCTTCGCCCAGGATACCTGGAGAGCCACTCACCGTTTGACCCTGGACTACGGCGTGCGCTGGGAGATATTTGCTCCGTGGGCAGACCGCGTCAACAAGCAGACCTATTTCAACCCAACCAACTACATCGCCGACACCGGCACGCCCCAGTACAGCACGCTGCCGGCCGGCATAGTTCTCTCTGGTGATCCGGGCTACCCCAAAAATGGGCTGAGGAACGTGTACGACCATTTCATGCCGCGAGTGGGTTTTGCCTATGACGTGCTCGGGAACGGCAAGACGGCCCTGCGCGGCGGCCTTGGCATCTTCTACCAGGATCGCCTGGAGGCGTGGATGAACCTCTCTCAGAGCACATTAGTGCCAAACACCATTTCCGTGGCATTGACCGATCTTGGAATGTACAGCGCCAGCCCCGGCGCCAATCCTGGCGGTCCGTTCAGCAATCCATATTGCACCGGCTGCGCGGTGGGATCGGTGCAAAATCCGTTCCCGTTCACGAAGCCATTCAAGTCCACGCAGGTCTTCCCGAATGCATTTGAGGTTGCCGAGTACAATCCGGACAACTTCCACGTGCCGGTAACCTATGCTTACAACCTGGCTTTCGAGCAACAGCTCACTGGCAACCTGTCGTTGCGCCTCGCTTATGTCGCTTCTCTATCGCGCCATCAGCTAGTGGACCTGGAACTGAATCCCGCTGTGAATAACGGCTCCGGTCTCAGCACGAATGAGCGGCGTGTTTATAACACCGCTCCCACGATTGGACCGTGCACAACTACCGTGGGCTGCCAAACCAGTTATTCGGATATCATTGAAGGCTCCATGAGCGGCGCCGCCAGCTACAACTCCCTGCAAGCCTCGCTGCAAACGAGGCCGTCGCATGGCTTATCGATGCTGGCCAACTTCACATGGTCCCATACGCTGGACGATATGCCGCTGGCAACCCTCTCGAACACCGAAGATCTGAATACCAGCCAATCGTACGTCTATCCGATCTATCCCGCGAATGCAACCGGCATCCCGGCAGCCGCGCTGGTGACGAACATCAAAGCGCTGGACACTGGCAATTCCATGATCGATCACCCCCTGATCGTCTCACTCTCCTATGTCTATTCGTTTCCCACGCTTCGCAATGACAATCGCTTTCTCCGCTCGCTTGCGAACGGCTGGAGCACCAGTGGAATCTTCTCGACACAATCCGGCGATGCGCTGACTGCCTACATGGGAACCGACAACTCCCTGACCGGCCTGGACCAGGACCGCGCGCAAGAGGATTTCGCCAAGCCGGCTTACGAAAAGGGAGCCGGTCTTGGCGATTGCCCCAGTGGCAAGCACTGCGTTAACTGGCTGAATAATACCGCCTTCTCGGTTCCCGTCCAGGATGGTCCCGGAACCGGCTTTGGCAATGTCGTCAAAGGATCTCTCCGCGGCCCCGCACTCACCGACTGGGACGGCGCTGCAATGCGCACTTTCTCTATTTACCATGAGACCAGCCTGCAGTTCAGAGCGGAATACTTTGATCTGCTCAACCACACGGAGCTCTCCAATCCCAGCTCCAGTAACCCGGTCGGTACCAGCACCTCCTTTGGAACCATCACATCGACCCAGGGCGGGCCGCGCATTGCGCAGTTCTCATTGCGGTACACCTTCTGATTTCATAGGGACAGTTGCCATCGAGCCCTTCTGGACCGCACAGAAACGGGAATAGACCACAGGATGGCCGAAATAAGATATTGCCCTCCCACCCTTGACGCGATGGAACTGCGCCAAGGATAGGGCACCCGCGTCCGTGGTAGAACGGATGATCGAAAAAACGAAAGTGGACCACCCGCCATATGGCAACGCTTACGCAATCACGCGGGAAAACCATGTGCAGCGAGAAATTCGCGCACGAGCGCTCGGTCGCGGAAAGACTCCGTCCCACCGGACCGCAGTGTCGAGAGCGCGCCGGTAATGTTGCCCGCCCGCACGCAGGTCTCCGGCGGCAATCCCCTCAACCACGCGTAGAGAAAGCCTGAGTTGAAGCTGTCGCCGGCACCGATCGTGTCGACGGGCACGACAGGGACAGGCGCCGCCGTCACCCGCTCTTTGCCTATCTGCGCAATCGACCCGCGCGCACCGCACTTGACCGCGATGCAGGGAATGCGCGGTGCGAGCGCAGCCAGCGCCTCGTCCAGTGTGTCGCGCCGCGCAATGCGGCAAAGCTCGGCGTCGTTGGGCAGCAGGATATCGACCAAGTCAAGCAGCTCATCCAGCACGCCGCCCCACTGGTCTTCCGGATCGTCGTTGGTGTCGAGCGAGAGCGTCAGGCCCGCAGCCTTGAGCGCGCGAAAAAGCGCCGGCAATCCCTCCCACAGCCCGCGCTGCAGAAACAGCGACGATAAGTGAAAGTGCCGCGCCGATTGGAGGTAGTCGATGTCGAGATCGGCGACGGTGAGGTCAGCCGTGGCGCCGGCGTAGGTGAGGATGTGGCGCTGCCTGCCATGAGGCAGGAGCACGGTGACACCGGTCGCGTGTGCGGCGTTGCCGCGTGAGCGGCTTACGTCAGCGCCGCTTTCGGCCAGCCGCGCCAGCGCCAGCTTGCCCAGTTCGTCAGGACCGGTGCGGGTGATGAAGCCGGCCTTCGTGCCCAGCACCGCCAGGTTATGTGCCAGAATTGCCGACGAGCTGCCCAGCGTCATTTGAAAGCCGCTGGCCAGCAGCTCGCGCTCCGTGGGCATCTCGCACGGCAGGCCGTACAGGATGAGATCAAGGTTGATTTCTCCGGCAATGACGATGTCGAGCTGCTGACTCACAATTCCTCTCCTGGTTCAGAATCTTAAGGGCGCGGCATTCTTGCCGCATGGCTTAAAGAGTGCGTTTTTCTAGGGTTGCAACAGCATCCATTGAAACTCAAGCGCTTTGCGCCATACCATTCTGCGAACGACGCGCAACTATTGATCATACATGCGCAGCTTTCTTTTATTTCGATTTAGTTTTATTTTTTGCTTCTCTTCCTTTGTTTTTCTGTGTTAGGATTAGTTGTTTGTTGTCGCGCCCGCGATACATGAGGAGAACTATTTTGGGAGATTCCGTGGGCCTCAAGGATGTGGCCGGGCGCCTGGCGCAGAGCCAGCGCGAGGCTGCGGTTTTACTGGGAAGAACACAGCAACAGCAGCGGGAGATGGGCTACTCCCATACCCTGCGCGAGATTTTGCAGCAGCCTGCCACTTGGCTGCGGACGGCCAGCACGCTGGCTTCCATGCGCGGTGAGCTGGAGCGGACGGTGGCCAGCGCGCGCCTGCTGGTGCTCACCGGATCGGGCAGCTCGGAGTATGCGGGCGAGTGCCTGCGGCTGACGCTGCAGAGCGAGCTCGGAATTCCGGCGGAGACAGTGGCCGGCGGAGACCTGCTCACTCACGGCGGCTGGGCGTTCGGGCCGGGACGGCCGGGGCTGATGCTGTCGCTGGCGCGGTCGGGAGACAGTCCGGAAAGCGTGGCGGCGGTGGCCGCCATGCTGGAGACGGAGCCGGCGATCCGGCACCTGGTGATTACCTGCAACGCCGCAGGCAAGCTGGCAACGACCTATGCGGACGACGAGCGCGTGCGCGTGGTGGTGCTGGCCGACGAAACGAACGACCGCAGCCTGGTGATGACCAGCAGCTTTACAAACATGGTGCTGGCCGGGCGGATGCTGGGCCTGTTGCAGTCGCCGGAGCGCTACCAGGCGCTTGCGGCTCGGCTGAGCGGCGCGGCGCAGGAGCTGATCCACGTGCACTTTGACAGGCTTGCGACCCTGGCGCGGCGGGATTTCAAGAGGGTGGTATTCCTGGCCGATGGACCGGCGGTGGGCGCGGCGCATGAGTGTGCGCTGAAGATGACCGAGATGACGGCAGGACGCGTCATGGCGGCACACGAGACGTATCTTGGCCTGCGCCACGGGCCCATGAGCGCTGTCCACGCGGATACTCTGATTGTGTGCTTCCTGGCCTGCGATGCGCTGGTGCGCGCCTACGAGGTCGATCTGGTTCGCGAGCTGAATGCGAAGGGGCTGGGCATGGCCAAGCTGCTCTTCGGCGAAGGGATTCCCGCGGATCTGGCGCGCAGCGGAGATGCGCTGATCGAGTGTGGCGGCTTGAGCGAGATTGGAGGCGGGAACCTGCCCCTGCTCAACGTGCTGCTCGGGCAACTGCTCGGGTTCTTCCGCTGCATGCAAGAGGGTCTCAAGCCGGACAGCCCTTCCGACGATGGCGTCATCAACCGCGTGGTGCAGGAATTTACGCTGCACGGCGAGGCGCAGCCAAGAGCGCTGGCCACAAAACGGGGCGAGTGAAGACAACCCATGTGCTACGAGTCGGCACGTTCTCCCATTGCCATTGAGACGCCACCGGGGTGGAAGCCGCTTGATCTCTCCGAGTTCGAGCCGCAGAGCGTGCTCGCCGTGAAACGCACGCGCGTGGAGCGGCCGCGCTATCCGGTTATCGACATGCACGCCCACATGTCGTTTTCCGCAAAGGTGGTAAACGGCGTGCACTTGGCCGCGGAGCGGCAGTACCTGGGTACGGCCGAAGAGATGATCCCGGTGATGGACCGCAAGAATGTGCGCGTGGTGAACAACCTCACCGCGGGCTTCGGCGCCGGGCTGGACGATGCGATGGCGCGGTTCGACCGCCGGTACCCCGGCAGATTTTGTGCGTTCACCGAGCCTGTCTACGGCGAGTTCCTGGAGCCGGATTATCCTGAGCGGCAGGCGCGAGCCATCGAAGAGGCGAAGCAGAAGGGCGCGAAGGGCCTGAAACTGCTGAAGACGCTCGGGCTGTACCTGCGCGAGCAGATTACCAGCGGCGAGCTCGTCAAGATCGATGACAAGCGCTTCGATGCCATGTGGGAGACCTGCGCGGCGCTCAACATGCCGGTGGGCATTCACGTCTCTGACCCGATCGCGTTTTTCAAGCCGGCGGATCGCTACAACGAGCGCTACGAGGAGTTGAACAATCATCCCGACTGGTCGTTTCATGGGCCGGCGTTTCCGTCGAACGAAGAGCTTCTTGCCGCGCGCGACCGCGTATTTGCGTGGCATCCGCGCACCCGGTTCATTGCGCTGCACGTGGGCAACTTTGCTGAGAATCTCGATCACGTAGCGGCCAGCCTCGACCGCTTCCCGAATATGACCATCGATATTGCGGCGCGCATCGGCGAGCTGGGCCGGCAGCCCCGCGCAGCGCGCGCGTTCTTTGAGAAGTACCAGGACCGCATTCTCTTCGGCACCGATGCGTTTCCGCATGGCCACGACTATCCCCAGCAGCTTTTCTGCGATGCGCTGTACGAGATCTACTATCGCTTCCTCGAAACCGACGATGAGTACTTTGACTACGCGCCGGCGCGGGTTCCACCGCAGGGAAGATGGCGGATTTCAGGGATTCATCTGCCCGACTCGATCTTGAAGAAGGTCTACTACGAAAACGCAGAGCGCGTGCTGGGACTGAAGATCTAGGTCGTATCGACATATAAGCAAACAGTACATGCTTGATCAAGAAAGGGCCTGTCATCCGGAGCGATGTTTGGCTGGTTTTCCGGCCAAACAGAGTCGAAGGTCGCAGATCCGCCGTGGTGGGTCAAAGATCCGCCGTGGCGGAACCTGCGGTCCGGGACTTCAATTTATGCTATGAACTTCAATTACAGGATACCAGGCCCCATCTTCGCGGCCTTCGCAGTGAACCGCGCGCCACGCTTTCATCGACCTGGCGCATCCTGCTGGTTCCTCTTCGCTGCATCAGCTCTTCCACGATGTGGATACAGCCGGAAAGCGCGCTGCTCACAATCTCCGTGAGCGTTTCCCCGTGATCGAACGACTGGCCGGTGACGGAGATCGCATAGGCCTGCGGCTCTGCCTGGTAAAGCGCGCCGCAGATGGCCAGCAACTGGCCGGGCGTAAGCTGGTGCGAGAACCGCGGCGGCTCGGGATGCGGCAAAACAGCCGTGCACACAAGCTGGCCAGGCTGGCCATGACAGGCTGCGTCGATGAAGATCACCAGGTCCGCGCCACTGGCCGCCGCAGCCAGTTCCGGCGTGAGCTGGTAGACGCATGCCACTTCGGTCTCAACAGCGGATAGCCGCCGGCGAAGCAACTCGGCGGCGCGCCAGCCGAAACCGTCGTCGGAGCGCAGCGGATTTCCGTAAGCAACAATCAGAGTACGGTACGCCATGATTGATTCTCAGCCCGATCAGGGGCGGCTGACCTCGTCGAGCACTGCGCCGTCTGCGCCCACCAGTTGAATCGTCAGCGCCATCTGGCCGAGGGCATGCGTCGAGCAGCTCAGGCAGGGATCGTAGGCGCGGATGACGGCTTCCACGCGGTTCAGCATGCCATGCGTAAGTTTGTCGCCGTCCACGTAGCGCTGCGCCACCTGCAGCACGCTGCGGTTCATCGCCAGGTTGTTCTGGCCCGTGGCAATGATGAGATTGGCCCAGCGGATGAGCCCCTGTTCGTCGATCCTGTAGTGATGGAACAGCGTGCCGCGTGGCGCTTCCGCCACGCCCACTCCCTCCAGCGCGTTGGGCAGCGCCAGCGCGCGCACGTGCGTGGAGAGAATCTCCGGGTCGTTGAGCAACCGCTCGATGCGCTCCACGCAGTAGAGAATCTCGACCAGGCGGGCCTGGTGATAGTAGAAGGAGCTGCGCACGGCGTGCGCCTGCAGTTGGCGAAACTCGGCCAGTTCCTCGTCGGCCAGCGGCGTCCCGCAGCAATCGCAGACGTTGAGCCGCGCCAGCGGGCCGACGCGATATACGCCGTCGTGGAATCCCATGGGCAGATAATAGGTGGACTTCAGGTAGCTCCACGGCTCGGCTTTTTCGCCAATGTACTCAAAATAACGTGACGGATCGAGACGGTCGGCGATGACCTCGCCCGAGGCGTCTACAAAACGCAGCTCGCCGTCATAGAAAGTCAGACCGCCATCCTTCTTCACAATGCCCATGAACAGCGAAGGGAAGTTGCCGAATGATTCGATCTCGCTGCGGAACTTCTCGGTTGTGCTCTTGAGCCACTCCAGGCTGCGCAGCGCAATCGCCAGCGCCTCGGGGACGGTCTTCAGAATCTCGTCCCGATCCTGCTGGCTCAGCGGCTCGCTCACGCCGCCCGGAACCACCCACGCCGGATGAATCCGCTTGCCGCCCAGACGCTCGATGATCTGCTGGCCGAATTTACGCAGCGCGATGCCGTCCCGCGCCAGCTCCGGATTCTTGCCGAGTACGCCAAAGATGTTGCTCTCCGCGGGATCGGCGTCCATCCCCATCAGGAGATCGGGTGAGGAGAGATGGAAGAGGCTCAGCGCGTGCGACTGCACCACCTGCGCAATGCTGAAGATGCGGCGCAGCTTTTCCGCGGTGGGCGGAATCTTTACCGCCAGCAGGGCATCGCAGGCCTTGGCCGAGGCGATGAGGTGGCTCACCGGGCAGATGCCGCAGATGCGCGCCATCAGCGAGGGCATCTCGGAGAACGGCCGGCCTTCGCAGAATTTCTCGAAGCCGCGGAACTGAGTCACGTGAAAGCGCGCGTCCTCCACGTTGCCATGCTCGTCCAGGTGCAGCGTAATCTTCGAGTGCCCTTCGATGCGCGTGACGGGGTCGATGACGATGGTTCTCGATTCGGGCATGGTCTTCTCAGGCTCCAAAACGGGTTTTCGCGCTGAGCTCGGGCCGGCGGCCTTCCAGCAACTCCGTGAGCGCGTAATAAATGGTGTCTGCCGAGGGCGGGCAGCCGGGCACGAACACATCGACATTGACCACCTCGTGCACCGGACGCGCAAACGGCAGCAGCCGCGGAATCACCTGGTCGGGAATGCCCGGCGTCAGCGTCACGTTCTCTTCGTAGGCACGGCGATAGACCGCCTGTACCGGAAAGGGATTGCGCATGGCGGGCACGTTCGCGGTTACCGCGCAGTCGCCAAAGGAAACCAGCAGGCGGGTGCGGCTGCGCACAAGCTGGATCTTGTGCAGGTCTTCTTCGCTGCTCACCGCGCCCTCCACCAGCGCGATGTCCACGTCCGGCGGAAAATCCTTGCGATCGACGAGCGGGCTGTAGACCAGATCCACCTTGTCGGCCAGGTCGATGAGCCTCTCGTCCATGTCGAGGAACGACATGTGGCAGCCCGAGCATCCGTCGAGCCAGACCGTAGCCAGCTTTTTTTTGCTCATTGGCGCTCCTCTCGCATCAGCGTGAGATAAGGAAGGAATTGGCGGCGTTTTTCCATCTCGGCCACGGAGCGGCCTTTCTCAAACAGCGCTCCGGTTGGGCACACGTGGACACACTTGCCGCACCCGGTGCACGACTCCGACGAGCCCCATGGCTGATTCAGGTCGGTGATGACCTTGGAGTCGATGCCGCGGCCCATCACGTCCCAGGTATGCGCGCCCTCGATCTCGTCGCAGACGCGCACGCAGCGCGTGCACAGGATGCAGCGATTGTGGTCCAGCACAAACCGCTCATGCGAGGCATCCACCTGCTTCTTCGGGTAGCGGTAAGGCAGATGCATATGCGTGATGCCCAGCGTCTGCGCCATGGCCTGCAGCTCGCAGTGGCCGTTCGAGACGCACACCGAGCACACGTGGTTGCCCTCGGTGAACAGCATCTCCACGATCATCCTGCGGTAGCTCTGCAGCCGCTCGGAGTTGGTGGTCACTTCCATTCCCTCGTCCACCGCCGTGGCGCAGGCCGGAAGCAGCTTCCGCGCGCCTTTGATCTCCACCAGGCACAGGCGGCATGCGCCCACCGTGGAAAGCCCCTCAAGCTCGCAGAGCCGCAGGATGGGAATGTTGTTCTCGCGCGCGACATCGAGGATGGTTTCGCCAGCGCGCGCGCTGCAGTCGCGGCCATCGATCTTGAGTGTTTTTACGTGATCGGTTGAGCTCATACGGTTGCCTTTTCCTGGCAGACGCCGGCCAGGCACCGGTGTTCGTGCACGTGCGCTTTGTACTCGTCCAGGAAATACTTGAGCGTGCTGAGAACCGGGTTGGGAGCCGACTGGCCCAGTCCGCACAGGCTGGTGTTCTTCACCAGGTCGCAAAGCTCTTCCATCAGCTTCAGGTCCTGCTCGGTCGCGGTCATCTCGGTAATCGCGGTCAGGATGCGGTGCATCTGGTACGTGCCCACGCGGCAGGGAATGCATTTGCCGCACGACTCGGTCATGCAGAAGTCCATGAAGTATCTGGCTACGTCCACCATGCAGGAGCTTTCGTCCATCACGATCATGCCGCCCGAGCCCATGATGGAGCCGGCCTGCGCCAGCGATTCGTACTCCACCGGCATGTCGAGCGCTTCCGCAGGCAGGCATCCTCCGGATGGACCGCCGGTCTGCACTGCCTTGAACTGCTTGCCGTCGGGAATGCCGCCACCAATATCGAATACAATCTCGCGCAGACTGATGCCCATCGGCACTTCCACCAGCCCTGTGTTGCGAACTCGCCCGGCCAGCGCAAAGACCTTCGTTCCCTTGCTCTTCTCCGTGCCGATCTGCGCATACCACGCGCTGCCGTTGCGCAGAATGGGCGGCACATTGGCGAAGGTTTCAACATTGTTGATGAGCGTGGGCTGGCCAAGCAGGCCGGCCATCGCCGGGTACGGCGGGCGCGAACGCGGCGTTCCGCGCTTGCCCTCGATCGAGGCGATCAGCGCGGTCTCTTCTCCGCAGACGAACGCTCCGGCTCCCAGGCGCAGATCGATGCGCAGCTTGAATCCGGTGCCGCAGATGTCTGCGCCCAGCAGACCAAGCCGCTCGGCCTGGCGAATCGCCGTCTTGAGCCGCTTGATCGCCAGCGGATACTCTGCGCGAACGTAGATGTAGCCTTCCGACGCGCCCACGGCATACGCCGCGATCAGCATGCCTTCGATCACGCGATGCGGATCGCTTTCCAGGACGCTGCGATCCATGAACGCTCCGGGGTCGCCCTCGTCCGCATTGCATACGACGAATTTCTGCGCGCCCGGCGCCTTGGCTACCGTGCCCCATTTGAGCCCGGTGGGATAGCCCGCGCCACCGCGCCCGCGAAGTCCGCTCGCAGTGATCTCCGCTATCACCTCCTGCGGGGTCATCTCGGTGAGCGCGCGCATCAGAGCACGGTATCCGTTCTGCGCAATGTACTCCTCGATCCGCTCCGGATCGATCGTGCCGGAGTTTTCCAAGACGATCTTCTTCTGTCGCTCGAAGAAGGGAATATCGGTGGAAATTGCCAGCCGCGATACTGGCGCGGCGTCGAGACTGTCGATGATCTTGCCCGCGTCCGCCGCGGTCACATGCTGATAAAGCTGCCCGGAGTGGGTGGAAACCAACGGTCCCTCTGAACAAAGGCCCATGCAGCCCACGCCCTTAACCTTGCAGCGGCCGCCCAGCCCACGGTGATCCACCTCGCGAGTCAGTGCGTCTTTCACCGCTTCGCTCTGGCAGGAGAGGCAGCCCGCCGCAACACACACATGAATGCGCTGCGGTACACTCTGCTGCGCCTCGAGTTCGTTCTGCCGGATTTCTTCCAGTTCTTCAGGAGTCATGATGCGCCCATTTCTCAAGATGACTGCGCAGGGATGCGGGATCGACCTTGCCGGCGACCTCCTGGTCATAGACGACCGCCGGCGCCAGGCCGCAGGAGCCAAGGCACCGCGCAGTCAGCAGCGAGACTTCGCCATCGGGAGTGGTCTCTCCGGGAGCGATGCTGAGCGTTTGCTGCATTGTCTCCAGCAGATGCTGCGCGCCCTTGATGTAGCACGCCGTACCAAGACAGATGACGCAGGTGTGCCTGCCGCCCGGCTTGAGGGTAAAGAAGTGGTAGAAAGTCGCCACTCCGTAAGCGCGGCTCAAAGGCACGCGCAAAGAGAGCGCCACGTAGCGCAGAGCGTCCTCGTCCAGGTAGCCGAAGGCCTCTTGTACCGTGTGCAGGGTCTCAATCAGGCCGCGCCCATTTCCGCCGGCCTTGCGCATGGTGGCGTCAACGAGCTTCCAGCGCTTGTCTGCACTGGGTAGAGCGGGTTTTGATCCGTAGGTAACCATAACCGCCTCATGCCGATGGGTCGTTGATAGGTCTACACCAACCAAATTAGGCCCGGCGCGCCAAGGCCACTGTGACTCCGGTCACGACTTGCAGCTGCCGGCAGATGCGCGATCGTACCAATGCTTTATAGCCTGCGAAGATGAGCGGCCACCATGGCTTGTCCAAGGCTGAGCCCGCCATCGCCACAGGGAACCTGGTTTTGCGTGAAGACCTGGAACCCGCCGGCGCTGAGCTGCCGGCTGAGATTTTTGAGCAGAAATACGTTGTTGAAGGTGCCGCCGCTCAGGCATACGCGGTCCAGGTCCGTACGCGCCCGCAGAAGATGCGCCACCTTGACCAGGATGTCGGCCAGCCCGCGATGAAAGCGTGCGCTCATTACGCCGGCAGGCACGCGGTCGCTCACGTCGCGCGCCAGCGCGCGGAACAGTCCCTCCATGCCGATGACCAGCCGCCCTGCTCTTTGCTCCAGCTCGAAGGGATAAGCGGCGCCATCCGCGCCGTCGTCCATGGCCGCTTCCAGCTCAATGGCGGCCTGCCCTTCGTAATTGACCTTCTGCCGGATTCCGGCAATCGACGCCACGGCGTCGCAAAGACGGCCGTATCCCGACGTCAGCGGCGAATAAATGCCTCGTTCCACCATGCGCAGCGCAAGCTGGATCTGCGCAGGATGGATCTCCTCGTGCAGCGGGAGCCTGTTCTTGAGCGCATCCGGGCCGAGATAGTGCGCCAGGTAGCTCACGGCCATGCGCCACGGCTCGTGAATCGCCGCCGCGCCGCCCGGCATGGGCATGTATTCAAGCTGCGCCGCGCGCGTAAAACCGGCGTAATCGGCAATTAGCACTTCGCCGCCCCAGATGTTCCCGTCAGTTCCGTAGCCGGTGCCGTCCAAGGCGAAGCCGATCACCTTGCCGTCAAGATGGTTCTCTGCCATGCAGCTTGCAATGTGCGCATGATGGTGCTGCACGCCGATGAGCGGCAGGCCGCGCTGTTCCTGCGCCCAGTGTGTGGAAAGATAATCGGGATGCAGGTCGTGAGCGATGGCCACCGGCTCGATCTCGAGGATGTTCTTCAGGTGCTCGATGGCCTGGTTGAAAAATGAGTATGCGGCCAGGTTTTCAAGATCGCCGATATGCTGGCTCAGGAATGCCTGCGCGCCTGAGGTGAGGCAGATGGTGTTCTTCAGCTCCCCGCCGACGGCGAGAATCGGCGGGATCTCCTGGTGGAGAAAGACCGGCGCGGGAACAAATCCGCGCGAGCGGCGCAGCGGCCTGAGCGTATTGCCGGTAACGCGCGCCACCGAGTCGTCGCAGCGCAACAGGATGTCGCGGTTATGCATGAGAAGGAAGTCGGCCAGCTTGCCAAGCCGCTCGCGCGCCTCCTCGTTGTCGATTGCAATAGGCTCTTCACTCGCATTGCCGCTGGTCATCACCAGCGCCTTGAATCCACCTATGGCAAAGAGGAGATGATGCAGCGGCGTGTAAGGCAGGAACAGCCCCAACTCGCGATGGAAGGGCGCCACCTGCTCGGGAAGATTGCAGCCTGCGCGCTTGCGCAGCAGCACGATCGGCCGTTGCCGCGATTGCAGAGCCTCACCCTCCACCGCATCGATGTGGCAAAGCGCGCCGGCCGCGGCAAGATCGGGGACCATCACCGCAAAAGGCTTTTCGACGCGCCGTTTGCGCTCACGCAGCAGCTCGACTGCCGCGGCGTTCGTCGCATCCGCAGCCAGGTGAAAGCCGCCCAGCCCCTTGACCGCGACAATCCTTCCCGCGCGCAGCGCCGCCACTGTTTCCGCAACGGGATCGTGGGTTGCGATGAACCATCCATCGCCGTTCCACAGCTCGAGCCGCGGACCGCACTGCCAGCAGGCGTTGGGCTGGGCGTGAAAGCGCCGGCTGCGTGGATCGTCGTGCTCGGCCTGGCACCTGGGACACATCTCGAACTCGGCCATCGATGTGTAACCGCGGTCGTAAGGGATGCTGCGCACAATGGTGAAGCGCGGGCCGCAGTTTGTGCAGTTGATGAAGGGATAGAGATAACGCCGGTCCTGCGGGTCGAACATCTCGCGCAGGCAGTCGCCGCAAACAGTGACGTCCGGCGAGATCAGCGTGTGGACGGCCTGATCCTTGTGGCTTTCAACAATGCGGAACTGCCGGTCATCGATGCAGGACTGGTCGACGACGGTGATGCGCGTGATGCGGGCCAGCGGCGGTGTCTCGCTGTGAAGCCGGGAGAGGAACTGCGCGATCGAATCGAGCTCGCCTTGAACCTCGATCACCACCCCGGACGCAGTATTCATCACCGAACCAGCAAGGCGCTCTTCGTCCGCAAGCCTGTAGACAAAGGGCCGGAAGCCGACCCCTTGCACGAGACCGGAGACATGAATCTGGCGGCGCACCTGCACGGCGTTCATCATGCTCTACACCATCGCCGTGTCATGCGTTGCACGAAACTGCTGCCTGCGCCGCTCGAGCCATGCAAGCCACCGCGCCAGCGCATGGCTGGTGACGCTCGAAGTACGGACGATCTCGATCTCCGGATGCACAAGCCGCGCATTGTCCTCGGCCGCACCGATATTGAACGGCACGTAAGGCAGCAGGTCGATCTTGGTAATGACCATCAGCTCCGATTTGAAGAAGATCGACGGGTATTTGAGTGGCTTGTCGTCACCCTCCGTCGTGCTCAGCAAAACGATCTTCGCTGCTTCGCCAAGATCGTAGCTCGACGGGCACACCAGGTTGCCGACATTTTCGATGAACAGCAGCTCGATCCGGCTTAGATCCCAGCCGGCAAGATGACGCTCGATCATGCGCGCATCCAGGTGACAGGTCCCGCCGGTGGTAATCTGCTTTACGGGAAAACCGTAGCGGGCCAGCCGCCGGGCATCGTTTTCCGTCTGGATATCGCCGGTGAGCACGGCTACGCGCTCGGTGGGCGCCATGCTGGCCAGCGTGCGTTCAAGCAGCGTAGTCTTGCCCGATCCGGGTGAGCTGACCAGGTTCAGGCAAAGCGTGCCATGCAGACGAAACCGCTCGCGCAACTGCGCCGCGATCAGGTCGTTTTCCTTGAGCACTTTTCTTTCAAGCGGTACCTGGCTCATCTTCTTCCACCTCCATGGAGGCCAGCTCCAACTGGTCTCCGCTCAGGAACTCGGTGTTTTCTGCGCCGCACTGCGGGCAGCGAAAGTCATACCCGGCTACGTCGAACTCGGCGCAGCAGGCAGGGCAGCGGTGCCTGCGCGGGCAGCGCTCGATCACCAGCTTCAGCGATTCAAGCCCGGTATCGCGCGTCAACGCAGTGAAGCAGAATGCAAGCGCATCGGGATCAATCGCGGCCAGCTCGCCGATGCGCACGCTGATCCGGCGCGGCCTCGCCTGTGGATAGCGCGCAGCCTCGCTGCGGACCGCGTCGAGGATCGAGTTGGCGATGCCGATCTCGTGCATGGCAGCCCTCAGCAGATGCGTGGCAGTTGATCGCCGGCCAGCATGTCCACGATGCGCGCGGTTCCCAGCGCCGTCTTCATGGTAACCAGGCCGGCATGCGCCTCAGTGACCGTGCCGATGATCTCCGCGCCGCGGCCGAGCGGATGATTGCGCATGGCCGCCAGCGCGCTCACAGCCGCTTCAGGCGCGACGATGGCGATCATCTTTCCCTCGTTAGCAACATAGAGCGGATCGAGCCCGAGCATCTCGCACGCGCCGCGCACTTCTTCGCGTACCGGGATTCTGCTCTCGTCCAGCGCAATGCCCGCGCGCGATTGCGCGGCAATCTCGTTCAGCGCGCTCGAAAGTCCGCCGCGGGTCAGGTCGCGCATGCAGCGGATGCCATCCGCAGCCTCCAGCACCTGCGCGCACAGCGTGTGCAGCGGAGCGCAGTCGCTCTCGATCGCGCTCTCGAACTCCAGCCCCTCGCGCTGCGCCAGGATGGCGATGCCGTGCTCGCCGATGGAGCCGTTGAGCAGGATCCTGTCGCCGGGCCGCGCACGGTCCGCGGAGAGTTCGCGGGCAGACGGCGCCAGCCCGATGCCGGTCGTATTGATGAACAGGCCATCGCCTTTGCCGCGTTCAACAACCTTGGTGTCGGCCGTCACCACCTGCACGCCGCAGGCCTGCGCAGCGCGCTGCAGCGACGCGGCGACGCGGCGTAGCTGGCTCATGGGAAAACCTTCTTCCAGGATGAAGGCTGCGCTCAAAAAGAGCGGCTGCGCTCCGCCTACGGCCAGGTCGTTGACCGTTCCGTACACGGCCAGCGATCCAATATCGCCGCCGGGAAAGAACAGCGGCCTGATGACGAAGGAATCGGTAGTCATGGCGATGCGCGCCCCGCCCACGGTCACCACCGCTTGGTCGTTGAGCCGCTCCAGCTCCGGACTGCCAAACGCGGGCAGGAAGACATCACGCACCAGTTCGCCGCTCAGCCTTCCGCCGCTTCCATGACCAAGCAGAACCGTATCGCGCGCGGCAATCGGCGCGAGACAGGTAAATCCGGTGAGGGTATTCGTGCTCATCGCGTCTCCTGGGCGGTCGCAACCGCGTGGCGGCGATACGTGTAATAAGCCGCGCACGCGCCCTCTGACGAAACCATGGGCGCGCCCAGCGGATTCTCCGGCGTGCATCGCGTTCCAAATGCGGCGCACTCGGTCGGCTTGCGCCGTCCCTGCAGGATCATTGCGCTGATGCACTCGGCCGGCTCGTCCGCAGCGATCAGGTCGAGAGCGAAGAGATGGTTGGCGTCGTAGGCCGCGTACTCGCGGCGAAAGCGCATGCCGCTCTGCGGAATCTCGCCTATGCCGCGCCATTTCTGGTCAGCAACTTCGAAAACCTCGCGCAAAATCTGTTGCGCCGGCAGGTTACCCTGGTAGCTCACCGAGCGCGCGTATTGATTCTGGACAATCGCCGTGCCTTCTTCGAGCTGCCGCACCAGCATCAGGATGGCTTCGAGCAAATCCACCGGCTCAAAGCCGCCCACCACAATGGGAATGAAAAACTCACGTGCCAGCTCTTCGTACTCGCGATAACCCACCACCGTGCACACGTGCCCCGGCGCAATGAAGCCCTGGATGCGATTGTCCGGCGACGACAGCAGCGCGCGCATCGCCGGCGGCACCAGCACGTGCGACGCGAGCATGGAGAAATTCGTAAGCCCTTCCCGCCGCGCCTGCCACACGGTCATGGCGTTGGCCGGCGCGGTGGTCTCGAATCCAATGGCCAGAAAGACAACCTTGCGCTCCGGATGGGCGCGGGCGATCTTCAGCGCCTCGG
The DNA here is from genome assembly GCA_030038195.1 of Acidobacteriaceae bacterium. Classification (GTDB taxonomy): domain Bacteria; phylum Acidobacteriota; class Terriglobia; order Terriglobales; family Acidobacteriaceae; genus Telmatobacter. The sequence continues at coordinate 29,878 of JASHPJ010000012.1, read as the reverse complement.
TCGGCGCGTAGGCGATGCGCACATCGGCGCCGCGCGCCTTGGCGCGAAACAGGTCGGAGTGCGAGCCGGGCACGCGCAGCATGTCGCCGTAAGAGACCAACGTGACATCCGGAAGCATGGCCAGCGCAATCGCCTTGTCGATGGTCTCGATCGGCGTCACGCACACCGGGCATCCCGGCCCGTGCACCAGCTCGATGCTGGCCGGCAGCAGCTCGTCGAGCCCGTAACGCATGATGGTGTGCGTCTGCCCGCCGCAGATCTCCATCAGCACCCAGTGGCGGGTGGCAAGAGAGGTGATGTCGGAAGCCAGGGCACGCGCAATGGCGCCGTCGCGATACTCGTCGATGTATTTCATTCGGCCTGCTCCCGGTGGAGTGCATCGGTTTCCGCAGCAGGGAGTTCGTTTTCGAGCGCGCCCATCTGGCGCAGCAGCTCGTAAGTGCGGGCGGCTTCCTGCTCGTCTACCTGGCTGATTGCAAAACCCACGTGAACCATCACGTAATCGCCGCGGCGCGCTTCGGGGACAAAGTCCAGGCGCACGGCGCGCACGATTCCGCCAAACTGCACCTTGCCGGCGCGCAGGCCGCCCACTTCTTCCACTTCCAGTACTTTGCCGGGGATTGCAAGACACATCGGCATGGCCTCACACCTGTAGATTGCGCCGGTTGCAGGAACCCGGATGTGATCTGAATCACTTGTGGGAGTGCGCGCCACTACATCGCGCCAAAGAGTTCAGTGCCACACTTCGGCATGGAAGAGGGGAACGCCATGACGGAAACGGGCAATGAGCAATGGACACATCCTGCGTCGATTCTTGTCGCCACCAACCTGAGCGACATGGATCGGCTGATGCCGGTTGCATTCCAGATGGCCGGCGAGACCGGCGCGCGGCTGCAACTGCTCCATATTGTGCCGCTGAGCGCGGAGTTCACCGCAGACGCCTCGGGAATGCCGTACTACGACCGGGAAGGCGCGCTCTATGGCGCCAACTCCATGCTCGAGCCGTGGTGTGAGCGCGCGCGCAGACAGGGCCTGCGCTGCGATGCCTTGGTGCGCGAAGGCCATTCGCCAGCGCGAGAGATTATCGCCGCCGTCCGCCACTTCCATGCGGACCGGCTCATTCTTGGCACCCGGGGCCTGGGCAAGCTGGGTAAGCTGCTTCTGGGCTCCGTCGCAGAGCAAGTGCTGCGCTCGGTCACCCTGCCGGTCTTTACCGTGGGGCCCGAGGCGCATCTCCCCGCAGAAGAAAGCGGACGCCAGCGGACGATCCTGTTCGCCACCGCTTTGGGAGAGGGCCATCGCGCCAGCGCAGCACTTGCCTGCCAGATCGCGTCCAGCCAGCACGCCAGGCTCATCATGCTTCACGTGCTGCCGCCCATCGACGAGAAAAAGCGTGTAGAGGCGCCCAACGTCCTGTATTCCACCATCCGCTACGAGCTGCAGCATCTGGCCAGCAGCGTAAGCGCCGGCTGCTGCAACGACGTGGAGATCAAGATTCTCTACGGTAACCCGGCCATCGAGATCCTGGCTGAAGCCAAGGATCTGCAGGCCAGTTTGATCGTGATCGGCGCGGCGCGGCCCTCCGTGCTCGACAGCATCACGCGCGACCGCACCGTCTGCCGCGTTCTGGCCCACGCACGCTGCCCGGTGCTCACCCTGCACGGCACGGCCGACACGCCAGAGCCGGCAGAGGTGGCCCTTACCGCTGCTCATCTCTAGTGTCCTGTCTCTAAAGTTCGCAGCATAAATGCTGTTGTCATCCTGAGCGAGGGTCGCCGCGGTCCGCCGCGGCGGAGAGTCGAAGGTCGAAGATCCGCCGTGGCGGGACCTGCGGTTCGGGGCTTCAACTTATGCTACGAACTTCTGTGACGCCACATTCGACAGATTCTAAAGCAAAAATACCGCTAAGCCGAGCAGGTCGCCCTGCCGGCTCAAACGGTCAGCCGCTCCAGTTGATCGGGCTGCAGAATCGTCATGCTCGAGCCCTTCACCACCAGCCATTGGTCGCGGCGGAACTGGCTAAGCAGCCGCGTCACGGTTTCGCGTGAGATGCCGGCCATATTGGCCAGTTCCTCGTGGGTAAGCGTCATGGTGAATCTGAGCTCTGCATGACCGGGCGACACGGCGCGTCCCCAGTCGAGCAGAACGCGCGCCAGCCTGCCCGCGGCGGAGTTGGACAGCGCCAGGCGCTTGGCGTCGTAAAACACGGTCATGTACGCGCTGGAGAGCGCCTGCGCAGCGCGCAGGCTGGCCACGCCATGCTGGTCGAGCAGGTCAAGAAACTCCTGCCGGCGCATCACCTTCACCTGGCACGACTCGATGACCTCGGCGCTTACTTCATAAGGGACGTTGGCCAGCGCCGCGCTCAGGCCCATCAGGTCGCCGGGGCCGGCGATCTTCAGAATCAGTGCCCGCCCGCTGCGCGAAACCGAGGAGATCTTCACCTGGCCGTGACAGATCACATAAATGTTACGCACCGGGTCGCCCTCTGAGAACAGCTTGGCGCCGCGCTCGAAGTTCATCAGAATCCCGATGCGGTCGTAGTGTTCCAGCGCCTCCGGTGTCAGGTTGCAGAATACGCGCAGGTGCCGATGCTCGCAGTGGAGACAATCCTGAAAGTGCGGATGAACCGGCGCAGATGCAGTTGCGCCTTCATGGTTGGCTGGTCGAAGCATAACGCACTCTCCTGTCGCGGCAACAAGCAGTTTGTTGGCTCTCGCCGTGGCCAAGTTCCGGTTCCGGATGGCAGTCGCAGGCGATGAAGATGAAAAGGAAAGTATATCGGTCCGGATCGGTTCCGGTTCGCGTGGCCGCTATCCTTGGGTCGCCCGCAGGGTCCATCCCATGCCTCCTGCAGAAATGCAGCGCCGGTAGCTTGTTTGAGTTTGTGCCTCCCGTCCATCTGCGCAAGTGATTCCCTGCACGCCGATTTGTGATTCACGTCACAAAGGCGCGGGTTACATCATCACGTGTTCCTGTCGTGAAAGATGCCTGTTTTTGCGGACGTGCCCACCTGTGACCTCAGTCACGTTGCGGCAGGTTCTTCCGCACTATGCTGGTTGCGAAAACGAATGGGGTTGTGCGATGAGCGTCCTGGTCATCGCCAGCCAAGAGGGACGCGATGCTGAATTCCTACCTCGTTGTCTGCGTGGTCATGCTGCTGGCCGCCGCCGCTGGGCCGGCTCCTCAAAACAAGCATCAGAGCACTGCGCCGGCCCCCGCCACGGAAACCGTGCCTGCGCCTGTGCCTGCCGAGCAAGGCAAGGCCATCTATCAGCGCGACTGCGCCATCTGCCACGGTGACGATGGAAAAGGACAGACCGACCTGGCCAAGAGCATGCAACTGACACTGGACGACTGGAGCGATCCCCGGACCCTGGCCGGTAAAACCGACCACGATCTGTTTGAGCTGATTCGCGCCGGCAAAGACAAGATGCCCGCCGAGCCGGCCGACCGCGCCAGCGACGCGGTGCTGAAAGACATCATCCAGTACATCCGCACCTTTGCCAAGACGCAGCCCGCTGCCGCTCCCGCATCTGCCCAGTAGCACGGCGCCTGCCTGCGCCACAGCCCGCGCCAATCCGAACCCAGCGGCCGGCAGTTCTCCCTTTTGCCACGCATACTTCCAGCCACGCATGGGAGCACCAAACCCGGCAGCGTGATGCACATCACAGCAGCGGGATGCGCGCATCGCTAACCTGAGCTGGCGGGATGGAGTACGGTTGCGATCTCAGCTTCCCCGTCAGCGCCGGAATGAATCGTGGGCATCCACTCAGCCGCAGGAGAGCAAGGGAATGACAACCGATATCAGGACCATGGCATCCGTAGCGCCTGCAGCGCATCCGCATGAACACGGCATCGTGCGCGACTATGCAAGAAATCCCATCCTGGTTTACTGGGAGATTACCCGTGCCTGTTCGCTGGCCTGCCGGCACTGCCGCGCTGAGGCCATGGCAACGCCGGATGAAAACGAGCTCACCCACAAAGAAAGTTTCGCGCTGCTGAGCCGGATCGCGGAGTTCGGCCGGCCCATGCCGCATCTGATTCTTACCGGCGGCAATCCGCTGGAACGCACCGATGTTTACGATCTGATCGACGAAGCGCGACGTCTCGGCCTCTCCGTTTCCATCACGCCCAGCGTTACCCCTTCGCTTACCAGGGAAGTGCTCGAGAAGCTGAAGGCGCACGGCATCGAGAGCATCGGCCTCAGCCTGGACGGCTCCTGCGCCGCCCGCCATGAGGCCGTGCGCGGCGTGGAAGGCTGCTTTGCGTGGACCATCCAGGCCGCGCGCCACGCCGCCGAACTCGGGCTGCCCATTCAGATCAATACGCTGGTTGCGGAAGAGACCCTGGACGATCTGCCGCGGATCTACGAGCTGCTGAAGGGTATCCACATCCTGCGCTGGAGCCTGTTTTTCCTCATCTCAGTCGGCCGCGGCCGCCTGCTGCAGCCCATCACGCCGGAGCAGGGCGAGGCGTGCATGAACTGGGTCTACGATCGCGCCCAGGCTGCGCCATTCCAGGTCAAGACGACGGAAGCGCCTTCGTATCGCCGGATCGCGCTCAACCGCATGAAGAGCGCCGGCATGACCGGACGCGAGATTGCCCGGACCTCGGTCTATCGCGGCTTCGGCATTCGCGATGGCAACGGGATCCTGTTCGTGTCCAACGACGGCCTCATCTACCCGGCTGGATTCCTGCCTCTTACCGCCGGCAATGTGCGCCGGGATCACATCGTGGACGTCTATCGCAGCTCTCCCTTTTTCCGCGCTCTGCATGCGTCCAATGGCTTTCGCGGCAAGTGCGGACGCTGCGAGTACCGCGCCATCTGCGGCGGCTCGCGGGCGCGCGCCTTCACCTGCACGGGCGATCCGCTGGCCAGCGATCCCTTCTGCCCCTACGAGCCGGGCCCTGTGCTGAAAGCCGTCTGGGCCGATACCCAGATGCCGGCAAACCAGGCCGCGGACACAGGCAGATGAGCCTGGGGCCGCGCCCGCCGAGAAGAAAAATCCGGCGCATGGTATGATCCCGATTATGCGGCGCGGAAATTAAGCCAAATCGGGAATGAAATGTGCCGCATCCCGCCTTTTCACTGCAGAGATCGATGCTGGGTCTCTTCCCCGGTTTCGTGCTCTTTCAGCTACAGCATTTTCGACTCTGCTTTTTACAGAATGTGCTCTGCAAATGCTTGTGTGCGCGCTGGCAGCCATGCGCGTGACCTGCGCTGTACACTGCAGAACAGCTTTGAACGTGTGTGACACGAGTCACAGGTCATTTGCGGGCGATACGCCATAGTGGAATCGACGTTTTCCGGGTGAGCGGCTGTGGCGAAAAGCCACGCAATGCGAGGCGCTGATGCCGGGGACGATTTGAGGTGTGCAAGATGCGGTATTGGTTTTCCTCGGCGGCAATTGCAGCGCTCATCTTTCTTGGTGGGGTAGCGACGGCGCAAAAGAGCGGGGTATCCAGGATACACGCTGCCGCAAACGCGCAAACCAGTAAGGTCAACCCCGGCGATTTTGTGGGCGCCGACGTCTGCGCTTCGTGCCACGAGGCAGAGGCCAAGGGCTTCGGCTCGAATCCGCACAGCAGGCTCGCGCTCGAGCACGGCAACGCCGGCGTGACCTGCGAGAGCTGTCACGGGCCGGGCAAGGCGCACGTGGAAAACGGCGGGGACGTGACCAAGATCTTCAATCCAGCCAAGGCTTCGGCCAAGGAGGCGGACGAAAAGTGCCTGGGCTGCCACGCGGGCCAGCACGCGAACTTCGAGCGCTCGGCGCACGGCGAGGCCAACGTGAGCTGCCTGGGCTGCCACAGCGTCCACGGCGCAACGGACAAGGAGCATCTGCTCAAGGCCGCGCAGCCCACGCTGTGCTACCAGTGCCACACAGACGTGCAGCCACAGTTCTCCATGCCCTTCCACCACAAGGTCAATGAAGGGCTGATTACCTGCTCGGACTGCCATGATCCGCACGGCACGTTCAACAGCAGGAACCTGAAGTCGGCCAGCCAGCAGGATGCGGTCTGTGTGAAGTGCCACAGCGAAACGGCCGGGCCGTTTGTCTACGAGCACGCGCCGGTCAAGACCGAAGGCTGCGTATCGTGCCACTTTCCGCACGGGGGCCCGAACCCGCGGCTGCTGACCCGCGCCAATGTGAATACGCTCTGCCTGCAGTGCCACTCGCCGTCGATGAACTTTACGGCGTTTACGCCCGCAGGTCCCGCGCATAATCAGGCCGCGCAGTACCAGTCGTGCCTGATCTGCCACACGAGCATTCACGGCTCGAATACGAGCGCGGTGTTCTTCAACTCACCCGAGTAAAGAGGCCAGCAATGACGAGACATGCAAATTTGCGGAAGCACCTGAGTCAGTCCCGTGCACGCCGGTTGCGCGCAGTCGCTCTTGCGGCCATCCTGGGCGCGGCGTGCGCATCCACCGGCTGGGCGCAGGGCGATGAAGCCAAGCCCGCGCAGCAGGCCACCGACTCCCAGCAGGCCGGCGAAGCGGCGGGAAAAGTGGTGCACGGTTACACGGTGCACCAGTCGCTCGAAGTGGGCGGCCGCATCACCAATTCCTACGGCAGCGGGTCCATGTGGGCCACGCTGTTCAACTACGCCTCCGGAGGGCGGATCCTGGGCCAGTCACTCGAGATGCGCTCGGTGAATCCAGCCAAGACGCCGTTCTTCGATACGCTGACCACCTACAGCACGGGCTATGGCGGCGATCCGATGGACGTGACCCGGCTGAATCTCTCCAAGGGCCGCATCTACGACTTTGCAGGCAGCTTCCGGCGCGATCGCAATTATTTTGACTACAACCTGCTGGACAATTCGCTGCTGGGACCCGGAGCGCTGGTGCCTGAGAACAGCTCGCTGCACGTGTTCAATACTGTGCGGCGCAATACGGACGCCAACCTGACGCTGCTGCCGCTCTCGCGGTTCAGCTTCCACGCCGGGTTCAACCACAACACCAACGAGGGGCCGTCCTATACGTCGGTGCATGAAGGCGCCGACGCGCAGTTGCTGCAATGGTTCCGCAATGCCGGCGACACCTATACGGGCGGCGCAACGTTCAAGCTGGCCAGGGCGACTTCGCTGAGCTACGACCAGTTCTTCGTTCTCTACCGCGGCGACTCGACCTTCCAGCTTGCGGGAGCCAATTACACGCTCTCGAATGGCCAGCCGGTATCGCTCGGCGTGGATACGCTGAGCGCGACAACCTGCGGCACCGGCGCCAACAAAACGCTCGAAGTGGTGAACGGCGTCGCCAACCCGTATTGCAATGGCTTTCTGGCGATGAGCCAGGTCGCCCCGACGCGCACGCTCTTTCCTACCGAGCAGTTCCGGTTCAGCTCGCGCTACTGGGACAAGGTCGCCATGAACGGCCGGCTGCTCTACAGCGGTGCGACCGGCAATGTGAACCACTTCAACGAAACCTACGACGGCCTGACCTCGCGCACAGCGACGCGCGCGGAGATCGACACCGGCGGCTTTGCCAACGGGCAGCTCGCGAACTTGAAGCGGATCAACGTCAATGGAGATTACTCTGTTGAAGCCGAGTTCAACAAGTACATCTCGGCCTCGGAGACCTTCAACTACTGGAGCTTCCGCTCGTCTGGCACGAACAGCGTGACCAGCACGGTGTATACCGACACCCAGGCGCAGCCCTCGATGCTGGACCCGCTGAGCGGCATCACTCCAACATCGACGACGGAAGAGAACTCCGGCTTTCTCAACCAGAAGATCTTTATGAACACCGCGGTGCTATCAGCTACCGTTCTGCCGCAGCTCAAGCTGTCTGCCGGCTGGCGTTATCGCAGCCGGACGATCGGCGATCCGCACACCTTGAATGAGCGCTGGAATGAGAACACGGCACTGGTGGGCGGCGTCTTTCAGCCATCGCCCGCGTTCCGGCTCAACGTGAACTTCGAGACGATGAGATCGGGCTACGCCAGCGGATCGGCCATCAACGGCGAGGCAACCGGCACGCCGGCCCTGGAGCAAGCCGATACCTTTACCCGCATTGCGCCGAATACCTCGTACCGGGCCAGCCTGCGGGCAACGATGATTCCGGCCAAGTGGCTCACATTTTCAGTAACCGGAAGCAGCTACCAGGGCAAGAATACCGATCCGCTGGTTAATCATCTGGAGCAGAGCCAGGACTTCAGCTTTACCACCACGATTCGGGCGGCAGAGCAGTTGACCATGGACTTCAGCTTCGCTTACGACGACGTGTATGCGCATACGGATCTGTGCTACATCTACACGGGTACACCGGTGCTGAGTGGCGGAGGCAACAGCGGCACCTGCGTGCAGAGCGCACTGAATCCGCTGGGCTCGGCAAGCCTGTTTCTTGGACAGGGCACCTACGACGCACCCGCGAGCTTCTTCGGCGGCTCGATCGTCTATACGCCCTTGCGCCGGCTGCGGCTGAATGCGGGTACGCAGTTGAACAGCGTGAACGGCCAGGCGGAGCAACTGAATCCGTACATGGTGCCGGGCGCGTTGCAGTCGCTCTACCTGATGCCGTATGGCGACGTGATGTTCAATATCGCGCCGCAATGGTCGTGGCACGGAAACTTCGTCTACGACGGCTATGCCGAGCAGGGGCCGCTGGGTATGCTGGCGCCACGGAACGTGCACGGAAATATGACGACGCTGAGCGTGAAGTATGCGTTCTGAGCGCGTGGAACGGGTTACGGAACACTCCGCTTGCGTGAGTGATCCGAGGGTTCGAGTATGAGCATAAGCATTCGATTCCGCCTGGTGCTGGCAACGGCGATCCTGTCCGTGTCCACGTGGGGTATGGCGCAGTCGGGACAGGCGATTTATCAAGCCAAATGCGCTTCCTGTCACGGCGCGGACGGCATGGCAAGCTCTGGCGTGGGAAAGGCGCTCAAGATCAAGCCGGCAAGCGATCCCTCCGTGAAAAAGATGAATGAAGCGGAGATGATTGCCGCGGTTCGCGATGGCCAGGGCAAGATGAGGGCATACAAAGCCAGCCTGAGCGACGAACAGATCAAGGCTTCGGTAGACTACTTCCGCACGTTTGTGAAGTAAACCGGAAGGCAGCGGCTGCGTTTTGGCAGCAGGTTAGTTCGAAGGGTACGGGTTGCAACGTGGAGGGTCGGGCTTCAGCCCGTACACCAGGCTGCACAGAATCAAGGGGGCTTTAGCCCCTGAGGAACAGGGATACCCAAACTGACCCACTACCCGTGCTTTGCCGTGGCCGGCCGCCAGCTTACAATGAAGTGGCTTTCCCGGATGCCACTTTCAGAAACGGTTCCAACGGACGCAAGTTTTTGCCGTTGAGCTGAAACGGGCAAAAACCGCTCGGCGAGGGATTCCCCGCCCGCGGAATGAGCCGGAAATTTCAAAAGGAGTTTCGCGATGACCAAGACAATGCGTTCGATACCGATGCTGGCTGCCGCCATTCTGATGGCCTGCACGATGAGCTTTGCCCAGACGGGAGAAGCGCTTTACAAGACCAAATGCCAGAGCTGCCACGGCGCCACGGGCACACCCAATCCCGGCATTGCCAAGCTGCTCGGTGTCAAGCCCGTCTCTGATCCCGACATCAGGAAACTCTCGCCTGAGCAGATGGAAGCGGCGGTGAAGAACGGCAAAGGCAAGATGAAGCCGGTCGCCGGGCTGACCGATGCGCAGGTAAAGGAAGTCGTCGCCTATTACCGCAGTCTGAAGTAGCCTTTTTCAGTAACCAGGAAAGTTGGACTCGGCCCGCCGCGTGCCGGCGGGTCCGCTGTCTCCGGACTCAGGGGGTCAGGTGCCAATCTTCGAAAAATTCCGTGAATCGTGGGTAAGGCCGGCGCTCTTCTTCGGCAACAACCCCGTCAGCCTTGCCGGCGGCGCCGTCACCAGTGCCGCCGGCGTCACCATGATCGGCTACTGGCTGATGGAGTTCTTCGGCCGGTCGAACGCCAATCCCTATCTCGGCATCATCTTCTTCCTCATTCTGCCCGCACTTTTCATCCTGGGCCTGGCGCTGATTCCTGTAGGCATTGTTTTGCGCCGCAGAGCGCTGCAGAAGGCAGGGCAGATTCCGACTGAGTTCCCCAAGATCGATCTGAATGACCGGATCTTCCGTCACGGTCTTGACATCGTGCTGCTGGCCACCATCGTGAACCTGCTGGTGGTAGCCATCGCCAGCTATCGCGGCGCGGCTTATATGGACTCGCCGCAGTTCTGCGGTCAGTCGTGCCACGTCATGCATCCCGAGTACACCGCGTACCGGATCTCCGCGCACTCGCACGTGCCCTGCGTGGAATGCCACATCGGCTCGGGCGCTTCCTCTTACTTTGCGGCCAAAGTCAACGGCACCAAGCAGCTCATCGAGGTCACATTCCATCCCTTTGCGCACCTTGCGCCTAAAATCGTCCCGGACTATCCCACGCCTATTCCATCGCCGGTCACGAGCCTGCGCCCGGCCCGCGAAATCTGCGAGTCGTGCCACACGCCAGCCAAGTTCGTAGGCGAAAAGCTGCTGGTCGAGTCGAGCTTTGCTGACGATGTGCAGAACACCGAGACGCAGACCGTGCTGGTGCTGCACCTGGGCGGCGAAGATTCGCTCTCGCACCTCACCGGGATTCACGGCGTTCACCTGGGCCACATTGAATACATTGCTACCGACGCGGGCCGCACTACGATTCCCTGGGTCGAGCGCACCAATCCCGACGGCACGAAGACCGTCTTCACCGCATCCGTGCTCAACGGCGCCATGCCCAGGGGCGAGCGGCGGGTGATGGACTGCATCGACTGCCACAACCGCGCAGCACATACCTTCGTGTCCGCTGAGGACGCCATCAACCGCGCCATGGCCGACGGCGCCATCAATCCCGATCTGCCCTGGATTCACAAGGAAGGCCTCGCGCTGCTGAAGGCCAACTACGCCAGCCAGGAAGAAGCCAACGCTAAAATTCCTGCGGGCCTCGAAGCCTTCTACCGCGCCAGCAATCCCGCCGTGCTCTCCACCAGGGCCGCATTGGTGAAGGCTGCGGGCCAGGAGCTTGTGACGCTCTACAGCGAGAATGTCTTCCCATCGATGAAGGTGACCTGGGGAACGCATCCGAACAACATTGGCCACATCGAGTATCCCGGCTGCTTCCGCTGCCACGACGGCGACCACAGCGCCAAAAACGGCGCCAGCATCACCCAGGACTGCGCCGCCTGCCACAACCTGCTGGCAGTCGACGAGGCCAAGCCCAAGGTGCTGTCGGACATCGGGATGCAGTAGGGCAGGGAAGGCCGCGCTGGCCAGCCTTCAACTCCCGGCCAGCCGCCGCCGGCCCATGAGTCGCGCACCGGTTCTCTCAACAGAAATTTTGATGGATCATTGCGTGCTTGGATTGACTGCGCGGCCGTGAAACGCACAGCGGCTTTCTCAACAGAAATTTCTGCCGTTCCGCACTGCCAGTGGACACCCAAAATCCTATCCACTCTGATAAACTGAATCCTGTCGTTGTCGTGGCGATTTTGATGTCCAATTTGGTGTCCACTTGGTGTCCACGGAAGCCCAAAATTGAGTCCACAGCAGCGCGACGATAGAAGAAGGCGAAAACAGCGCAAGCTGCGAAGCGCCTGATTCGATGTGACATATAACCAAGTTGTTGAAAAACAATCTGGGGACGTAGCTCAGTTGGTCAGAGCGCTGCCCTGTCACGGCAGAGGTCGCGGGTTCGAGCCCCGTCGTCCCCGCCATACATTCCAAAAGACTTACGGAATGATGGCACCCACAGTGACAATCCACAATCCGATCCACAATTTTACTGCACTAGACGGCTTCCAAGCCCTACCGCGCTTAGGAAGGCGCCTTGCGCTACCTGCTTTTCGTCGCTATCGTCCTGCGTGTAAAGATCGAGTGTCGTCTGGATCTTGCTGTGACGCAGGATGCCCTGCACGGTCGCCAAGCAGTTTGCCCCAGTCATCAACGGGCCTGTTACTGGTGATCAGGGTGCCGGCGCCATCATAGCGGTGCAAAGATGATTTTCAGCAACTCGTCGGCTGCAGGCAAAGCTTCCACGGCAAGTTCCGCGAGGAGTGTCTCAACGAGCACTGGTTCCTCACTCTGGACGATGCACGAGAAACTATCGAACGCTGGCGAATCGATTACAACCAGGTACGCCCGCACAGCGTCTTAGGCTATCGGACGCCGGAGGAATTCGCAACGGGCTATGCAAATGAGGAAAGCAAAAGACGCTTTCCACATTCGCACAGCCCCGGCGGCGGCTGCGAGCAGACTTCGCAGCTAAACTCAAACCCGAGCGCTCTCACTTGCGTGGACTAAGCAAAGGGGGCAGCTCAAGCGGACGCTTACGGTAGTCCCAAGCTTTTCATTCTGATAATTTTGAGACCAGCCGGAAGTGATGGGGAGCTCTGGACCGAGTCTATTCAGTTATGTAGTTTGCGGCCAGGCGTAGAGTAGCCCTTTGAGGCATCGTCGATGACAAGGACCCAGTCGGGGCCTCCCTCCGATGCCTGGGGAAGCTGATCGCCTTTCGGCGAGAAGTCGCCGTGATTTGTGAAAACACCAATCGGAAAGGATGCGCCGGTGCGAGGGTCGTACCACCATGCACGGAGGGTGGAAGAAGGAATGACGCTTGTGTTGATGCCGAATATCTTGAGGATAGGAAGGTAAACAAAGGTATAGGTCGCATCGTTCTTGCCGACGGTGCCGTCACGCGTGATCTGGACATGATCGGAGTCGCGTCCGATGGCCTGCGCGTTGGGAAGAATCAGGCTCTGATCAGGAATGCGGGTGAGATACGGGCGCGACTCCATGAGGTCCCGCAAGTGAACCATCTGCAAGCTGCCTTCGGCATCGAGTGCTTTCATCCACTCAATCCTTGCTCCGTCGATGGGCACGTCGCCCTTTCGGTACATTTGCCACACACTATTGTGACCGTAAGTGTGACCCATGGCTCCAGCGAACACTGCCCAGTACGCGGCTTTGCGCACATCATAGGCCGTAAATCGTGGGTTCTGGGGGAGCGTGCCCAACGGCATGTCCTCATAGGTTGTTTCGCCGTCGACAACCGGACGCATGGGTAGGGAATTGTAATTGTGCTGCACTGCTTCTGCGTCGTCATCGTCATAGCGATAGTGACCAACCTGGAGCATGTTGAAATCCAACCATGGTGTCTTGGAGAGAAACTGCGAGGACGAGGTACCACCACCCGGATGATAGGTGATGAGATGCGTTCCGCCGTCACCTTCTCTGAGGCCTTTGGCCATGGCGTCCCAGATCTTCATGTGGCCTACGGGACTTCTATCGCCGCCAAGTATCCAGATGATGTTGGGTTTTGCGGCGTAACGTTTGCCGAGAAACAGGCCATAGAGATAAGCATTACGTGCGTTGAACACCTGTCGGCCTTCCCAGATACGATGGGGCTTCCCGTCGACCCACGATCCCCAGGTAGGAAGCAGTCCCATGTAGAGACCGTCGTCGGCGGCCTTGTCGACGGTGTAGTCCACGAGGCGGAAATACTTGTCGTTGGGTGTGGCGGGATTGAAGTTGAGCAGGGGCAACTCTCCTTCGGCGTTCTTGACAGAGATGCCGTTATCCTCAGCCAGGAGCGTGGCCTGGATGACCGTAAAGCCCTTGTTCGCACGATTGCGTAGATAGTAGTCGATCTCGCCCCTGTTCAACCGATGAAACAGTTCCCACGCGGTGTCCGCCAGATAGAAGAAGGGCGTACCATCCTGCTTGACGAGATAGCGATGATTCGCGCTCACGCGAAGGCCTTGCACAGAAGCCACAGATTCGGTGACGGCGCCAGTCTGGGCACGGAGCGATGTGTGCAACAATGCGACCGCAAGGACCGTGAGAAGAATACGGGAGTACAGCTTCGCGTTTTGCATCATTGCGGCGGCAACTATTCGGTTTAGTTTCCTGTTCTTAGAAATTGCTTGTAGTGAGCCGCGTACTCCTTCTCATGTTGAGCGACTGTCCCATGGTAACTAAGACCAGGCGCTGAGGCCCGTTTGCGCCATTCAATTTGCACCGTGTGCGCATTCGGCGCAGAGAGACGGAGCTGTCACTGACCGGGAAGGATATCGAGTTTGGTCAGATAAGACGCCAATATCGAAGCTCATCTAGGAAGCGCTTCCCATTATTGGGTTCGATAACGGCTTTGTCAACCAAATTTGCATTTGGCAGGCGAGATCACCTGTTTTGCATTCAGAGGTTGACCAGCATCTTGAGATGGAGTACGCCTGGTTCGCGGATGTCCTGCCGGACACGAGTTGTAATCCTTCGTCTCTGGGTGAATGAGCCATCATCGTACAGTTATCCCTTTTAAACGGGGCTGGAAGAACACCGGCTTGACAATGTCTCGCATTTGGTTGCAACATCCATGGAAGCGCTTCCGGAACGGGTAAAGAGCCGATCTGATGTTAAACGGAAGTATCCATAATTGATTTCGATTCGACAAAAGTCAGAGCTGCAAGCCGCAATCGCGTGGCCTCGACGGTTTCCGGCTGCAAAAACCAGCTGCGATCGAAAGGCTGGTATTGAATCGGAAATTATCGCTCAGGAGTCTTGCATGCGCAGCTTGAAATTGGTCTTCCTTCTGCTTTGTGCTGGGTATCTCGCAATGGGAAACTCCAGGCCGCTCTTCGCGCAATCGCCGGGTGAAACGATCGTCGTCAAGCCGAACTCTGAACCGGCCTTAGCGCACTTGCCGGTTGGAACGATTGTCGTCAAGTCAAAACCTTTCGACGGCGTACTCATTAATCCGGATATCGGGTTCACCACGTTCCAGCGCTTCAACGGCGACAGCCTGAACGCCGACACCGGCTGGACAGAGGGATTCCCGATGAAGCATCAGCCTTTCCATGGAATGCTCCAGGTCAAAGGTTATCCGATGACCTCGATCGCCTATTTCCGCGTCTACTGGCGATTTGTGGAGCCCGAGCAGGGAGTTTACAACTGGCGCATGCTCGACGATGCGCTGCAAACCGCTCACGCGCGCCACCAGACATTGCAACTGGCTATCGCGCCGTACGGCACCAGCCCGGAGAGCGATGTTCCCGACTGGTACAGAAAAATCACGGGAGAAGTTCTTCGCAAAGCTCCCAACCCCCAGGGCCACTCTTCGTCCTGGTATCGCACGTCGCCCATCAGCCAGCCCGACTGGGTTGCGTATGACCCGGAGTGGATGGTCGATCCGATGAATCCAGCATATGCGCACTTCTTCGGCGACATGATTCGAGCACTGGGCGCGCGCTATGATGGCGACCCCGATCTGGACCTCGTCGATATTTCCTTTGTCGGCCCGTGGGGAGAAGGAGACGGCACGCCGATGCTGACGACTCAGGTGATGCATCAACTGGTGGACAGCTATGTCGATTCCTTCCACAAGACTCCCCTGGTTCTGCAGCCCTTCTATCCAAAAGTCGCCGAATACGCGCTGTCGAAGGAAAACGTTGGATGGGACGCCGATTGCCTGGGCGATATGGGCGGGTTCAGCAAAGCATTTAACCACATGACCGACCTTTATCCGGAGTCCATTATTGGAAGCGGATTGCAGGATGCCTGGAAGAAAGCTCCAGTCATGATGGAAGCCTGCTGGGTAATGCAGAAATGGGAAGATGAGGGCTGGGACATTCGCTACATCATCAATCAAGCCATCAAGTGGCACGTCTCATCATTCAATGCCAAGTCTTCGGCTGTTCCAAAAGATTTATGGCCGGAGGTGAATCGCTGGCTGAAACACATGGGATACCGCTTCGCGCTGCGACGGTTTACCTATCCAGGAATGATTGGCCCGAACAGGAAAATTGCATTTACTTCATGGTGGGAAAATGATGGAGATGCGCCCTGCTATCGAAAATTTCTGCTGGCATTGCACTTGAGCAACAAGCAAACCAGCACCGTCATGATTACGGACGCCGACATCCGAACGTGGATGCCTGGGGATAATCTGTACAACAACTCCGTCTTCATTCCAGCCGATCTACCCGATGGGGATTATCAATTAAGCATCGCGATTGTTGATCCGGCGACCCGAAAACCCGCAATCAAACTGGCGATTCAGGGAATGGATGCCGATGGGTGGTACCCCTTAGGCAACGTAAAGGTACATCAAACATTGGCGGCAACTCCGTCGGACACAAGATGAGCTGACTGCGGCACAACAGGGAGCTATGAAGATTACAGGACTGAAGACCGCCGTTGTTGAGGGAAATTTTGACTGGACGTATGTCCGCATCGAGACGGACGAAGGTATCAGCGGCCTGGGCGAATGCTTCTTCGCTCCAGGACTCACGCGCACGCTGCACGAACTTTCTCGCGTGATTGTCGGCCACGATCCGCGCGATATTCGTTCCCTCTTCCGCAGGCTCCAATGGGCCACCTCCGGTGCAGGCTCGGTTGCAGGGACGATCTACAACGCCATTACCGGTATCGAAATGGCTTTGTGGGACCTGACCGGCAAGGCTCTGGGCGTTCCTGTCTACCGACTGCTGGGAGGGTTGTTCCGCGATAAAGTCCGTATCTACGCTGATTGCCATGCGGGCGAAGGCCTTGAGAGCCTCGACGCAGTGCTGCATTCCAGGCATGCATCCTGGGCTTCCAGTCAGGGCGATCACAATCAATCGAAGAGTTTCTTCGAAGCCACAACCGATGCCGCTATCTTTACCCCGGAAATGTACGGTGCCCGTGCAAAGCAGATGGCTGTGCTGGGGTTTACGGCGCTCAAATTTGATCTTGATGTGCCCAGCCCCTACGGTGTTGATGCTCATAACCGCTGTCTCAGCAACCGCCAGATTGATTACATGCTCAGTTTGGTAGCCGGGGTGCGCGACGCGGTGGGGGGGGGCGACCTGGATATCGCCGTGGATTGCCATTGGCGGCTGAACTTGAGTGACGCCCGCAAACTTGCCGCCGGCCTCGAGGAATTCCGGCTGATGTGGATGGAGGATCCACTCCCTCCCTGGAGTATCGAGGAATTCAAACAACTGACGCGGTCTACTTTGACCCCGATTGCGACCGGCGAAAATCTCTATCTCTTCGAAGGTTTTCGTCCGCTGCTGGAGCGGCAGGCACTCAGTATTGCTTGTCCTGACCTGCAGAAAGTGGGTGGTCTGAATGAAGCGAGGCGCATCGGCGATTTCGCCGACAGTTGCAACATTCCCATTGCGCCTCACAACATCAGCAGCCCGATTGGCACAATGGCCTCCGTTCATTTCTGCGCCGCTACCCCGAACTTTCTCGTGCTCGAGTACCACGCGAGCGACTTGCCCTTCTGGGATGATCTGCTCGTCAACATGGATGGACCTCTCATCCGGAACGGGTATATAACCGTGCCCGAAGGTCCGGGTCTGGGTGTCACCCTGAATGAGGAGGTCGCTCGCAAATATGCGCGGTCCGGTGAGCCGTTTTTCGAATAAAGACATCGTCGCCTGCGGAGGACTCGATGAGCTTATGGAAATCCGATGATGACCTGTTTCAGCTTGTGGTGCGGGAATTGTTCACATGTGTGGTTGGGGATGTGATGGACAAGATCGGCCTGACACACCAATTTTTACCCCCGGCCATCCGTCCTCTGCATCCGGAGATGGTCGTGATCGGGCGCGCAATGCCTGTTCTGTCCGGAGATGTTTTTACCGAAAAGGTCGAGGGTAGCGCGAATCCGCTGAGCGCACGCTCCTTCGGCCTGATGCTCCAGGCTCTCGATGATCTGCGTGCAGGTGAGATCTATCTCAACACGGACTCCTCTCCGCGCAACGCGATGTG
Organism: Acidobacteriaceae bacterium; assembly: GCA_030038195.1. GTDB lineage: Bacteria > Acidobacteriota > Terriglobia > Terriglobales > Acidobacteriaceae > Telmatobacter. The sequence continues at coordinate 12,126 of JASHPJ010000012.1, read as the reverse complement.
GGGTGAGATGATGAGCACGCGCGCACGCAGGCTCGGAGCACGAGGTGCCATCGTGAACGGTTATGTTCGCGATACGCGAGTGATCCTGGCCATGAATTTCCCGACCTTCGGATTTGGATCGTACGGCCAGGACTCGGCGCCTCGCTATAAGGTTTACGACTACACGGTTCCTATTGAGATAGGCGCCGTGATGATTCATCCCGGCGACATTGTCTTTGGCGACATTGACGGGGTCCTGGTCGTTCCCGCCGCCGCCGAATCCGAGGTCTTTCATCGAGCCCTGGAAAAAGCGCGCGGCGAAAAGACCGTGAAACGCGATCTTGAAAGCGGAATCAGTGCCACAGAGGCGTTCGCCCTACATGGAATCATGTAGCGTGGCGGGCCACATATCCGGTTTTCGACGACGCGCTGCGTCTGTGACGCAGCGGCTCTGCCCGAGGGGTGTCCTGCTCGGTGGACGCTTAACAACCGTGAAGATGGTTAAGCCTCCGGGGAATTTCCTTGGTTATGGAAGTCGCATCGGCGGACATGCCGATGTTCTTGTTGTGGGTATCTGCTAAGGGCGAAAGCTAATGAGATCCATCTCATGCCGTCCATCGCGACGGATCTCCGTTAATGTGTAGATCGTTCCATCGTGGCCGAGTACCAAGGCCTGCTCATCTCCGGCAGGCTGACCGTTGTCGAGGATAATCTGTCCATGATCTTCATATTGCGCCTTGGCTATGTCATATGTGATCAGGTGTGATCCCTCTGCCAGGCCCGATCCCGGTGGAAGAGGTGAGCCCGTGAGATAGTACAGGACATCGCTGCGGGCATCGAGCGCCAACCCGAGATAGCCGTATACCACTTTGTCGAACATACCGGCGGCCTGAGATGGCTTTGAGGTGAGCCGCTGTAGGACACGAACCTTCCGAGTTGTTGGATCAAAACGGAAAAGGTAACCAGAGGCACCATTTATCCCATAAATTGTATGGTCGTTGGGATTCCAGACGGCGGCGCGCCAGTTGTAAGCCATGCCGTGCTTTGATGGATCAAACTGCCCAAAGTAATCTTTGCGAAGACTTACTCGTGGCACCGTTTCTACTGTATCGGTCGTATAGCGATATTCGTGGATCGCCCCGTCGCCCGTGGTGAAATAGACCGACCCGTCATCGGGGTCCACAACTATGCGACGACAGATCGCACGATAAGTGCTGCCGATCTCACCGGCTTCTCCTGCATCGAAAGAGGAGCCGAGATCCTTCAACTGTCGCGTCTTCAAATCGAAACGCAGGAAGCGGCCTGTCGGCCATGTCAGGCCATAGAGCCGCCCCCGTTTTACATCCATGTTGAAGGTGATAATTCCCTCGCCGTGCGGCGCTATGGCTAAAGATTCGAACGTTCCCGTCCGGAGGTCGTAAGACATAAAATGGCCGCCCGGGTAGGGGTTGTAGCTATCAGGGGGAATGCCCCTCCTCTCGATGCCGCTGGATTCGTTGTAATAACCAAGATGAGTCGAGAAATAGAGTTTTCCTTGATCCTCAATAAAATTAACGTGAACCTTGCCTTGCGCGACCGCCTTTATGTCACCCTGCCCCGTTGCCGTGTTCAGATCCGCAATATGAGTAATTTTCTCGGTCTTCGGATTCAGTGAATAGATCTGCCCAGGGATGTTGTATGCACGAGAATCGATTGCGTAGTAGATGGTTCCGTCATCCGCTACGCCTATTCCGTTGTAAGACTCGCCCAAACCCGCGGCCTTGGGGAAGTGCGAGTTATAAGTCGTGGCGTGCAGAACCGGGGGATGATTTTCCTGGCTCGTGAGGATGGAGGTCGCGCCAAAGAGCAAAATGGCCCAGACAGATAGGGCTCTCTTAATCGAAAACTTCATTGGAACTCCTCATGATGCTGGTATCAAGCGACGCGTAAATTCAAAAACTTGCAGTATCAAAACGACTTGCGAGTTCCTGAAAGGCAAGGACCGGGGAATATCCGTCTCGGCGATTCCGCGGGTGCCGTAATTCTCACGGACAACTGTAGGACCGCGCGAATCGAAGCATGAACTCCATATGAGAATGAGGTGAGTCGTTGATCGAAGTCAAGAAAAAAATCTGTAGGACAAGCAATATTACCGACTCAGCAGTTGAGAATCATGGATCTGGAGGAAATCTGCCAGGATAAGCCTTTTACTAGTGCTCATCTGGGTCCAGAATGAAGACACATTAGGCCAAAGCCTCTAATGGTTAGATTAAAGTTTTCCTGCTATCGTGAAAACTTTCTATTGACATCATAACAGGGGGTGGCCATAATTATGCGCATTGAGAATTGGCTTGAAATTCTTCTGCTCGCGGCGCCAATGTTACATGGAAAACGTCCCCACAAGCGCGATAAGGGATGTTTCTGGACAGCGGCTCATCAATGATTGCAACACAGAAGCCGTGCGATTTCAGCTACAAGGAGACAACAAATGGCAGGCATTCAGTTCTGTGCTCAGCAGGCAAGCCTGACCCACGCCTCCCGCCCTCAACGAACTTCATGGCGTATTGCTGGGCATCAATGTGCAGGTTCAGTACCAAGTCGATCGACTATCAACTATCAACTACGGTGTAGTGCGGGAATATCAGCGCCCCTATCGGAAGCCCGTACAACTGGGGTCGGCCAAAAAGGTCAACTTCACGGTCACATAGTAAATTCTGCGATCGGTATTGATGCCAACGTTACGCCCGCGACACTAGGACCATCTCGTTATAGGCATAGGGTCATCAGGAAGTGCAAAATTCGGATGATTCATTATTAAGGCCGATCTTTATTGAAATTGAAGAGGGTGAAGAACAAATGAACCGGAGGGAATTCGTAGGTACTGTGGTTGGCGCAGCTGCAGCAGTTAAACTCGGCGGCATGGGCGGCTTCTATGGTCTTGCTCAGGAATCTGCGGCTGCAACCAGACCGCAGGGAGCATGGATTGATAACGGCATTATCGACGCTGGCGGCACGCACGAACCGTACTCCTTTGTGGTACGTCGTGGCGGGCAGTCGCTCAACGCGCGACGGATCTATGAGCGCGCCCAGAGCGAAGAAGTTATTCGCCTGCTCGATAGCCAGGGGGTCGAAGTTTTTCATACTCATCTATATAAAGGCGAGGGTATGGCCGCAGAAATGCCGGAGATGCAGGACACGATCCGGACCGCTGCGATTGCCCACCGTTACGGTATGAAAATCGACACGTATATCCAATGGAACACGATGATGTACGAAACGTTTTTCGCCGAAGAGCCACGCGCCCAGCACTGGATTCAGCGGGACGTCCTTGGTAAGCCCATTCTTCTCGGATATGGATATCAACAATCTTTCCGGTACCGCCCCTGCTTCTCCAATCGGGAATATCTCGATTACTTAAAGAAGGTCGTGCGTTTCGCCGTCGAAGAGGTGAAGACTGATTTTATACACTTTGATAACTTTGGCCTCAATCCGGAACCAGATTCATGCCACTGCGATGCCTGCAAGACAGGATTCCGTAACCATATCCGAAAAAAATATTCCGCGGCAAAGCTTAAAGAGCGCTTCGGATTCGCCAACGTTGACTATGTTAATCCGCCGCTCTGGAACCGCGAAAATCCTCCTGAAAAGCTCGATATTATCTTCGATCCTGGCTTTCAGGAATGGATAGATTATCGCTGCCAGATGATGACTGATGCCCTGGAGCAGATGACCACTGAGATCAGGTCTCTTAATCCCAATGTAGTCGTGGAAATTAATCCTGGCGGTATATCCGGTGAGAATTCTTCCTGGTTCAATGGAGTCGACCGTTCCAGGCTTCTCAGGCACACTGAGGCCTTTTGGGACGAGGCACGGAACCTGCCTGAATATTTTTCCGATAACAGAATGGTGTCGGGCATCCGGACTTATAAGTTAGCAAGAACTTATAAAAATGTTATTTTCACCTATACGGATACCAGCGAGGCTGCCATCGGAGAATGTCTGGCGTTCAACCAGACTATCGGGTTTGCCGGCGAGAGTCCCTTGACCAAAGAGATGCTTAAATTCATCTCCTTTTACCGCAAGAACCGAGACTGCTACGTCGGAACACAGGACGTAGCGTCGGTTGCAGTGCTCCGCTCCTATCCTTCAATCACCTATCACAACTCAGCCGCAGGTCTGAGTGCCATTCTGGTCGAGCAGACGCTTATACAGGCGCGCATTCCTTTTCATCTCATCTTTGACGAGCATCTCGCCACGCTTTCTCCTTCCGCATGCAAAGTACTGGTCCTGCCAGATTCGGAATGTCTATCCGATGATCAGATCGCTGCGATTCGCCGATTCGTAGAGGCGGGCGGCGGCTTAGTCGTCACCGAGCAGGCTGGCCTCTATGATGAATGGCGCCGACTCAGGGTTATACCGGGCCTCCATGGGTTGGTCGACCATCAGGTTCACGCGGCAGCCTATGAAGAGGAGGTGGAGAAGTCCGCTGTCGTTGCTGGTACGCCGTTGCACAAAGAGTTTGGCCGCGGACGCGTCTTTTACATCCCTGGCCTGGAATTTGATGGACCTCTTCCCCCAAACGAACCCTACTTCAGTATCAGTAACTCCTTCTGGAAACGACCCAGGAACTGGAAGCAGCTTGTCGACGGCATTACCTGGGTATCGCAGGGCGATAGACCGCTTATCGTTGAAGGACCGGATTACCTGGTGGTGAATCTGGTCGAGCAGCCACATAGGAATCGTCGATTCGTTCATCTAGTCAACTTCAACTTCAAGAATATTCCTTCCATTGAAAACGTGCGGATCAGTTGCGCTGGCTCCGATGCTAAGACCGTGACGGCGGTCAGGATATATTCGGCTGAGTCGGAGGCGCCAACCAATCTCCCGTTCCAGGTTAGAAATGGCATGGCGCTCTTCACGATTCCTCGCCTCAACACATATTGCATGGTTGAGGTCAGCTGATCGAGTGAACATGGCAGCGTGTTTTGAAGGCGTGAGGGTAGAGAATAATGCGACAGGTGCGGGTTGCCGCTTCTTTCAACCCGAATCGTCGATCTCGCTTCCAGCAACATCCTTGTGCGCCAGCATGGGGTCCTTGCACTGACAGTGCCGTGGTTGGTCCGATCAATCTGCACGGGCAGCTAACGGAACCGGCGGCAAAATCCGTTTCATCAATGTCGAACAGGAACAGCCGCTCGGCGAAGTCTCCGCCTACTATGTGCATCCGGGCATGGAGCCCTCGGGAATTGACAAGCTCACCTATAAATTGACCGCTAATGTCGATCCCGGCAACAATCCCTCCACCGTGCCCCTGCTCAAATATATTGAGGGCCGGTTTCCACCCGACGAGCGCATGACCATGATGGCCACGCCCGCCATCGCTCCCACGGTAAGAGCCTCTACATCACCATCGCCGCCCAGAGCGCAGATTTCGGTCCGGCCGTGCTTGATCGAAGTAACTTAATGAACCTGGAATTCTATGGAGTTGGACCGATCATTGCGATATGAGCGGGCAACGTCCTACTCCGAGCGAACCGCGGGGTTGTGATAATTGGGTGAGGCAAACTCCATAGAGTTAGACAGATACCGCCAATTCAGCTGCCGACTCACAATCCAGATACAGTGTTGCATCCGGGTGTGTGCGTAAAATCGTCGACGGGCAGGCTGTAGAGATTGAGTCCTCAAGTGTTCGTCGGACGCTCTGCGCCTTGCGCTTGCCCGGAACCGAGACAATCAGCCGGGGAATCCTCAAGATCGTCGGGATTGTCAGGGTGAGAGCACGCTTCGGAACGTCGGCCAGCGTCTCAAACCAGCCCTCATTTACCTGCTGCTGACGGCAGGCCGTATCAAGATCAACGATCCGGATCACTTCAGGATCGGAAAAATTCGCCTCATACGGATCATTGAAGGCGAGATGTCCGTTTTCCCCAATACCCAACAGGCAGATCTGTGGAGGGATCTCTGCCAGTAACCGTGCGTATTCCCGCTGAACCTCAGTTAGGTTCTCAGCGCTGCCGTTGATCTCGTAAAACTTCCTGATCGGCACGCGCTCCGTCAGCTTTGTCCGCAGATAGCGGCGAAATGATGCCGGGCGCAGGTCGGAGATGTTGACGTATTCATCCAGGTGAAATCCCGTAATCGCTGGCCAGGGAATATCCGCCATGGAGGTAAGCGCGCGCAGGGTTTCCAACTGTGAATTCCCTGTTGCAAAAATTACGCCGAGCTCGCCGGTGCCATTGGCTTGGCGGATTGCCTCAGCAGTAGCGCGAGCGGCTGCCTCACCTGCGGCTGCTTCCGTATCATGAACCTCCAGCTTTAGAGATCCAGCCTTTAACGTACGAATCAACATAAATGACTCCGCATAGATAGTGAGCAAAAGAAAATGGGCATTCGCATGGCCTATTCACAGGCCTGCATCGGCATGAATGTGAATGAAATTAGACTAGGTTCGACCGGGAAACCGGACTGCTGTGCAGCGCTCCTTGCAATAACTCTTTTCGGGGTTCGAAAGGGCGCCCGCAAGAATCTCTGCGAATGAATTCGGTGGGAATCGTGATTCGCTGCGGCTTCTGGTCCGGATCTTCAATGCGTCTCAGGATGGTTTCCACCAGGTTCTTACCGAGAAATTCCGGAAATTCGCGCGTGGTACTGAGCGCCGGATATAACCATGTTCCCACCGTATCATCGCAGCCTACCACTGAGACGTCTTTGGGAACCGATAGTCCTTTGTCTCGCAGCGCTTTATAAACTCCTCCCGCGATCTGATCATTGCCGGCAACAATCGCTGTGACTTCTTCGCTGCGTGTTAACAATGACTTGGTTCCGAGATATCCGCATTCCGCATCATCTTCTGAGTCGATGCTATTTCCCGTGCGGGCTCTCCCGCTTCGGACATTGCACGCCGATAGCCATCGAGAAAACGCGCAAACCACGGCAGCCGGCTGTTCCCTACGAACCAGATGTGGGGGTGTCCCAGACGTAACAAGTACTGCGTTGCATCCAGCCCACCCTGAATATCGTCGGTATACACGGCGTCATACTCCTCCAACTGCGCCCCTTCGCCGATTACATTGTTGCACAGAACGCTAAACGCGATCCCTTTGTGCCGCAGCAATTCCAGAAGATTGGTGGAGTTGGTTCCCGCCAGGATTACGCCACGGATTAGATCCGAGTGCCCGATGATTCGCGGCAGGCGCAGCTCGTTCCATGGCGTATGCTGCGAATAGCGATACGAGAGAAAAACCATATCTCAGCCGCGCTCGGTGCACTGTGCTTCTGCGCCGCTAAGAATACGCGAATGAAAGACATGCAGCATCTCCCGATTGCTCAATAGGAAAGCCAGTGTCCTATTCTTGTATCGCTTTGAGAGATCGAAGCTCAGTTTTCTGGCTTCGGCCATAACCACCTTCTGGATTTCTCCGTCGACTCGCCAGTTCCCGTTCAACACTCGGGAAGCTGTTGCCGTACTCACATGAACGGCTTCCGCTATCTCCCGCAGCCCAACTTTGCGTTTTCTGGACATATGCTTCTTTTTGCACTCATGCGAAACTTAGCTGGGAACTCCGTGTGGGTCAACGAATTGCAATAGTCAGGCAAATGAGGCTCATGGGCAATCCAACGGGCAGAATTGCACGATTTTTCGCCTCTTTGAGACCTACCATAGAGAAAGTATTCCCAATCGTCAAGAAAAATTGTGAGGGGTGAGCTGTCTCGGAGGTCTGCAGCTCATCTCATTGGAGCAGCAGCAAGCTAGCGGCTATTGACGGCATGGGTAGCTAAATACTTGACTATTCATGGCTCTTAGGGACTTCAATCGGAGCTTGCATTGTTCAGGCTGACATGAGATAAATTTCTGGTAGTCAGGAAAAATTTGTAATGTAAATCATTTTGGTTGTCACTTTGCCCGTGGTAACGAGCAAAAAGGAACTTATTCTTATCGCCCTTCAGGAGATCGTATCGACAAATGGAGGTCGCAAGAGTAACAGAAGGTTGGAGGCTTGGTGAATCGGCAGTCAATCCAAGGTCGTGATCCTGCAACCGGCGAGACTCTGGAAGTTTCGATCGAAAATGGCTTGATCAGGAGGATCAGTCGTGGACACTCCAGGGAAGTACTCTGGTTGTCGTCAGGGTTCATCGATCTGCAGGTCAACGGCTACTGCGGATGCGATCTGAATGCCGGGTCGCTCGAACCAGAGACGGTGATCGCGCTCACCGAGCGGCTGGTGGCTGTTGGTGTCACCACTTATCTGCCCACCCTCATCACCGCTGCCGAGGGGAGGCTCCTGGAAGCGCTTCGCGCCATTGCGGAAGCCCGCCGTATCTCTCATCTAGCCGCTCACATCATACCCTGCGTGCATGTGGAGGGACCGCATATCTCGCCTGTCGACGGTCCGCGCGGCGCTCATCCCAAAGCTGATGTGCGGCCGCCAGATTTCGCGGAACTGGAGCGCTGGCAATCCGCAAGCGGAGGTCTGGTTGGCCTGGTCACTCTGTCCCCGCACTGGAGTGGCGCGCTTGACTATATTGCCGGTCTGGCTCGTAAAGGAATCCTCGTAGCCCTGGGTCACACCGATGCTGATCCCGAGCGCATCCGCGCCGCTGCCCAGGCGGGCGCAGTGCTCTCCACGCATCTCGGTAACGGCGTGGCCAATGAGTTGTCGAGGCATCCGAATATACTCTGGACGCAACTCGCCGAGGATCGCCTTACTGCTACCTTCATCGCGGACGGGCATCATCTCCCTGCTGATGTCCTCATCTCGATGCTCCGTGCCAAAGGCGTAGAGCGCAGCCTGCTTGTTTCCGATACCGTCGCCGTCGGTGGACTTCCCCCTGGCATCTACGATGCCCCTGTAGGCGGAAAGGTCGAGTTAACTGCGGATGGGCGCATCGGAATCCCAGGCACTCGGACTCTGGCCGGTGCCGCACTTCCTCTCAAAAACGGAATCGCCAATGTTGCCTGTCTGCCCGGTTTCTCACTGCACCAAGCCGTTCGGATGGCTACAGAAAATCCTGGCCGTTTCGTCGGCGGCCAAGGTTTCCTGTGTGTCGGTGCCTTGGCTGACTTGGTTCAGTTCGAGTGGCGTCCCGGCGAAAGAGATCTGCAGATTCGCAGAGTCCTGGTTCGCGGCGTGGAACAGTGATGCCCGCAAAGCACCCTGCCATTTCTCTCGGGTTACTCTTCAGCAGAGGACGTTCAGCCAGCGCGTGGAGCTGTCAAACGCCCGAGGGAGAGGATCTCAAGCGCAGGCGCTATAGCCATTATCTTCTGGTTGTCGCTGGCCTTGGCGGTCTACTGTACGGAGTCGACCTGGGCATCATTGGCGGAGCCCTGCCGTACCTCGAAGCCACTTCCGGCCTTACCGCCGAACAGCTTTCCGCCGTTGTTGCCGCTGTGTTGCTGGGAAGTGTCTTCTCCACGCTATTTGCCGGTTTTCTGAGCGACTGGTTCGGCCGCCGATCGATGATGATCGCCAGTGGCGCCACTTTCAGCCTCAGCATTCCTGTGATTGCGCTTTCCCATGGATTCGCCTTCCTCGTCGCGGGCAGAATCCTGCAGGGGATAAGCGGCGGCATCATCGGCGTGGTCGTGCCGCTCTATCTGGCGGAATGCCTTGCGGCTTCGATTCGTGGCCGCGGCACTGCGCTCTTCCAGTGGTTTCTCACTCTTGGCATAGTCATCGCTGCGCTCGCGGGAATCTACTACAGCCTTCGTCTTGGTGTGGCGGAGCACAACGCCAGTGCCCTGACCATTTTCCTGCTTAAAGACCAGGCTTGGCGGCGCATCTTTTGGACCTCACTGCCTGGAGGCGTCCTCTTTGTGATTGGTGGCTGCTTCGTCACCGAATCTCCTCGCTGGCTCTATCACAAAGGCCATCTCGAACGTGCCCGAGCCGCTTTACTCCGCTCGCGCTCCGCAGAACAGGCAGAGCTAGAACTCGGTGAGATGGAGTTAGTCCTCTCCCCCACCGCTAGGTTGCGCCCCGTTGGCCAGTGCGTTGCTGAGTCACTCTTGCGGCGCAAATATGTCGTTCCCTTCCTGCTCTCGTGCGCGATCCTCTTCTGTAATACAGCCACAGGCGTTAACTCCATCACAGCCTATGACACCAGCTTGCTGGTGCAGAGCGGTCTCTCCGACATTGGCGCTCACTGGGGCTACGTTATCTACACCTGCATCAAGTTCCTGATGACGATCGGTGGCGTTATGTTAGTCGATCGCAAGGGACGCAAATTCCTCCTCGTCACCGGTACTGGTGGCATGCTTCTCTCACTCATCGTTATCACGGGCCTCTTCCTACACACCGAGCGTACCCGTTTGGACTGCAGCCGCTCTCTGCAAGCCGCTGTTGCTCCCGATCAGACCCTACACTTCCGCTTCGATCCCTCCAGAGCCGCGAAGCTCTTGCAGCAGTCGGGAAACGCTGGGCGGGGAATAGCTGCTGATCACGCTTCCTTGTCCATCGTTTATTCTTACGGAGATTTCACGGCTGCCACCCCAGTCGTCCGCTCGGACGCTGGCGCCGCAGCCATCTGGATTCAGCGTTCGAAGCGTGTTCCTTCTAATGCGGTGGAAGCGTTTTTCGAGAACCCTTTTGCCAATCTCCGCCAGGCCCGCGTCGCACCGCTCAAAATCCAACGCGCTGTTCTCGCTCCGTTGCCTAAGCCGATCTTCGGATGGATTGTTGAGCTCTCTCTTTACGTCTTCATTGGATTCTATGCTTTTGGTCCCGGCGTCTGTGTCTGGCTCGCTCTTTCTGAACTCATGCCCACCCGTATTCGTTCTAACGGCATGAGTATTGCTCTCGTCATCAACCAACTTGTCTCCACTACGATGGCTGGCATCTTCCTTCCTGTGGTTAGCCGTCACGGCGACTCCACTATATTCCTTATCTTCACCGCGTTTACCGCGGCTTACTTCCTGATCGCCATGTTCATGTTGCCGGAGACGAAAGGCAAGACTCTCGAAGAAATCGAGCAGTCCTTTGACAAACCCATCCGCGCTTGCAAGTCTGCCGGCCATTGAGGAACCAGCCACTAAACCTTGTCAGTCACATCCAGCAGGTTATGAGGCGAAAACTTGACTGCAATACCTAGTTGCCGCCGAACAGAAGCACCCAATGAGTTTTACCGGTATGACCATCGCCACTGAAACACCTGGAGCGAGTTCACGCCTTCTGCCCGCATTGGCCCTGCACAGACGATCACCAAACGCTTACGGCAATCCAGCCGTCTTCTGAAGAAATCTCCTTGACAAGGTCCTTTGGCGGATCCGGAATTGCTAACTCGGCAGAGGAGGGACGAGATACCTGAACACCGCCGCGTAACATCTCGCGCATGATATCCATCGGTTCCGAAGCCAAAGAGCAAGCAAGGAGACGATGAGAGTGCATTCCTATCTGAAGCGATGCGGCGCCCAACTTCTACGTTTGGCTCTCGCCCGTTCCTTTGTCCGAGTCGCAATCGTAACCGCATTTCTTCTGCCGGCAGCCGCCTCCGTTTTTCTCAGAGGCGCTAACTATATCCCTTCCGATCGCTAGCTCCTGATTCTGAGGAACTGGAATCCAGCAGCCGTCGATCGCGATATGGTCGCGCTGCACAACATTGCATCACAAGGATCCGGGCTCCTCCACTATAGCCGCTGTTGGAACCTACGCCGGATGCGGTCGATCCTGTCGTACTGAGTCGCCCGAATCAGCTCGTCACCATCGCTTATCGCAACGGTATTTCGGTCCAGGTGGGCGTCATCACCGGTTGGATGTCAGGTGCCAGCTTCCTTCCGAACTGGGTTAAAGGTAACATCTTCACGGATCCTCGTCTGGTTCGCGGCGAGGAATTTATGGCATCGGCTAAGCTCACATGCTGAAGAACAATCCAGACCTCCGGGGTTACGACTTCGGCAATGAAGTGAATGTGTTCGTCAATGCGATGCAACTGCAAGTTACTCAGCAACAGGCCAGCGACTGGATACGCGGCATCTAGGAACTTGTTGAAATAGGCACCTTCAGTCGTCCTGTTGAGGAGCTGCTCCGTCCATAAGGCCTGCGCGGAGGCGAGCGGGTTCAGGACGGGATGTTCAGCTATGTTTCTCTGGAGCAGCGTGTACCACAGGATCATCCTTTGCGTGCGGTTCGCAAGCTGACTGACGGCGTGCTTCGGTCGTTGGATGCGGAG
>JASHPJ010000130.1 GCA_030038195.1 Acidobacteriaceae bacterium | reverse complement strand
TTTTCCCGCTTATACCATCCATTCGCGTCGCTCTGCATGACGTATGCCTAAGAGCTTGACCGGCTCAGGAGGATGACTGCGGCCAGCAGCACGGCAATACCGGAGTACATCCATGTGCGTGCGCGCGCCGGGGCCTGTTTCCATTCGCCCAGCCCCATCCCGATCAGGTTAGCCGGCAACAGACCGGTTGCTAGGCTCAATGGCCATCCAATGGATGTGCCCAGCGCGCCCAGCCTCGGCACAGCCGCTCCGTACACAAAAATGCTGCCGCCCCATAGCAGCGCCATCAGCGCCGACAGGCCATACAAACGCATGCGTCCCGGCTGGCTGAACTTCCTCATGCTCCTGTTCCTGCCCATCAGGTAGAAGCAGAATCCCAGGTTGGCAAGCGAGCCTGAGGCCAGCATTACCCACCAGATCAGATTTGCGCTCGCGAACGGACTCAACCCCGCAGCCCGTCCACAGTCGGCAATGGGCTGGGCCAGTGAAAAACCGATATTGAACACCGCCGACAGCACCCCCGCACCGCTGGCCATCAGCAGGGCCACTCCAACGGGCCGGGCATGACCCACCATGTCTCCGCGGGCGGCGTTGATGCCCGCCGCTTTTTCGCGCATGCGTCCTGCCCGGCCGCATGCGGCAATCCCCACCAGCTCCACGGCCACCCCGGCCAATATCTTTTCTCCCGACGGTTCCGTCAGGCTCTGCGGGGCCAGCAGCACCATCGGCAGCAGCGCGCCGAGCGCCGAGCTGATGGCCAGCACCAGCGTGTTAGCAAGCGAAATTCCGATCGCGCTCACGCTTTGGCCGAACAACACCGCCCCGAACCCCCACGCAAAGCCGGCGCCAATCGCAATCTCAACTGCGTGCGCCGGCGCACGGCTCAGTATCTCCCAGCTCTGCGGTGCTGTCACGTTCACAACCACAGCGGGCATCAGCAGGCACGCCAGGAAGATGAACAGGCCCCACACATTCTCCCACTCCCACCGCCCCAGAAAACGCATCGGCAAAGTAAAGCTGCCGTTCATCAGGCCCGACAAAAGCGCCAGGAGGACTCCGGCCAAAAGCATGCTGTTCATGCGCGCATCCGTTCCGCCCGAAGGGCTCACGCCTCTCGGGCTGTTCTTTCGGCCCGGCTGTGTAAAAATCTTCTACCTCGGCTTGTATTGAAGGATATCTCGCATACTATAGTTAGCTATACAATATTACAAGTAGGCATTCGGAATGAATCTGCCTGCTCGCAAAAGGAAGGCCGAGGAAGCCGCAATATACGGAATATTCGAGCAAATCAAGGGAAGGCTGGTTGTCTCCTGCCAGGCCTATCCGGGCGACCCGCTGGAAGACACCGAGGTTCTTCGCCGCATGGCGCTTGCCGCACTCGGCGGCGGGGCTGCCGGCCTGCGCGTGAATAGCGCCGAGCATATTGCGGCTCTGCGCCGCGACACCTCACTGCCTATCATTGGCATCCATAAAGAGTATGGTCCATCCGACCTGCGGATTACCCCGGATTTCGCCGCCGCCCGCGCTCTCGCCGCCTCCGGCGCTTCCATGATTGCCCTCGACTGCACGAATCATCCCTGGCCCAATGGCGACCCATGGCAGGAGATTGTCCGTAGAATCCACGCCGAGCTGCATCTGCCGGTCATGGCTGACATTGCAACCATCGACGAGGCCCTGGCCGCGGTCCACCGCGGCGGACTCGAAGGTGGGATCGCACAACCGTCCGCCCGCCCAATTCTCCCGTCCCTCCTGGCTGAAGGCATGGCGGATTCAAATTCCAAGTGCAACAGACGCAGGGCATAGGAAAAACAGGAGTTCGGCGACAGATACTGCTATCTGCTTCATTTATTTAATCAACTTTGTTGCACTTGGAATTTGAATCCACCCACTCTCGGTTGTACGCTGGTGAAGATTGCAAAAACTTAGGCTGCGCCCCGCACCCGCAATTGGTACAAAACTAAGCGGTCAGAGACCTAGGAGAACCACGATGACGCTCTGGATGCCGGTGAGGAATCTGGCGCGTAATATTTTCCGAAAGCGCCAAGTCGAGAACGATCTTGACGAAGAACTGCATGCTTATGTGGACTTGGTGGCGGATCGGAAGATTGCAGCCGGTATTCCGCCGTCAGAGGCTCGACGCACATCACTCGTGGAATTCGGCGGCATTGAGCAGGTCAAACAGTCCGTACGAGAACATCGCACCGGCGTCGCGCTAGAGCTTATCTGGCAAGACGTGCGCTACAGCATCCGGCAACTTCGCCGCACGCCGGGATTTGCATGCACGGCAATCATCATGCTCGGCTTGGGCGTCGGATCGATCACTTCGGTTTTCAGCGTACTTGATGCTGTTTTGCTCCGGCCCTTGCCCTTTCCACAGCCGGACCGCCTCGTCGCAATCAACTCCGTTCCCGACGAAATCGCTTCGATCCCCACGATGCAGGATTGGCAACTACGCGGCCATAGCTTTCAATCGGTAGCGGCCTATCGCGGCTGGTCGCCCGCGGTACGTACGCAACTCGGATGGGGCGGCAATGTTTTGGAGGTATCGCAGAATTTCTTTTCCACTCTTGGCGCTTCATTCGCAGTAGGCCGGGACTTTCCGCAGACCGGCGATGAACGTGATTGCATACAGCGGGTCGTGATCAGCGGTGGCTTTTGGAAACAACTGGGCGGCGGCACAGATCTCAGCAATCGCACAATAGAAATCGACCATCGTACTTTCCAGATCAGCGGAGTACTACCCCTTGCCCAGTCCATTGAAGGCCCTTATGCGCTGAACCATCCGGACATCTTCGTTCCGATTGGTTGTGATTCGTCCGCACATGTAACTTTCCGAGGAGATTCAGATTTTTCAGTCATTGGCAGGCTGTTACCGGGAGTATCGATATCTGCAGCAAATGCTGATCTCTCCCGTGTCAGCGCAACACTCAGGCACGACTTCCCCCAATATTACGGTGGCGTTCTCGGCCGGCCTCCGGTTGTCCTTTCCTGGATTACGAAGCTTATCGGAACCGCGGCGCGCACTGCTCTGTTGGCCACGTTTGGCGCGTGCGGCCTGTTGTTGCTTATCACCTGCGCGAATCTTGCAAACCTGTTGCTCGCACGGAGTGTCCGTCGGCGCCGCGAGTTTGCCACCCGCGCAACGCTGGGCGCCAGTTTCCAGCATCTGTTGCGGCAATTACTCATTGAGAGTGTCCTCCTCGCCATGGCCGGCTCAATCACGGGAGCCGTTTTTGGCTACGGCGGCCTTCGCCTGTTGCTTCAGGCGCGCGCTTTGCAGCTACCGCGGCTTGCGCATGCCTCAATCAGCTTGCCCGTGCTCGGATTCATTCTTTGCGTCACGGCGCTGATCACGATTCTTCTCACCCTGCTACCCGCCACAAGGGCGCTGCGACCGTGCCTCCAGTCCGATCTGTCAGGCGGCAGCCGTGCGTCGGCTGGGAGCAGCCTGCGTCGCATGGGCCGCATGCTTGTTGCTGTGCAGATCGCCTTGTCCCTCGTGCTTGTTGCCTGTGCGGGGTGGATGGTCGCAGGTGTTTATCGACTGCTCCACCAGCCCCTTGGATTCCAACCGGACCACCTTCTGATGGCTGGTGTTGACATGGAGCACAGCAGCGTTCTTCCTCATTCTGATGCCGCTCAAACGACCCGGTATTTTAATCAGCTTGTTGCCGCACTGCGCGCACTACCCGGTGTCAGGTTTGCCGCTGCCACAAAGAACCCACCCCTTGGCAGTGCCGTCAACCGCTATACATTTTGTACGGATGCGCATCCTGACGAATGCCAGAATCCTAGCAGCGTCAATCCTGATTCCTATGACGTCACTACCGGCTATTTCTCGACCGTAGGCCAACCCGTTCTTGAGGGGAGAGACTTTGCAGATACAGACAATTCCGGCCAGCAGGTCGTAATTGTCAATCGATTGCTGGCTGAGCGGGAATGGCCCGGTCAGAGTGCGATCGGCCATCACATCAAAACTGGAGAGCTTCAAGGCTGGGCGACCGTGATCGGCGTCGTGGGCAATGTGCACAGCTACAACCTGGATACCCCACCCAGCCCTGATCTCTATCTACCAGCAGCCTACCAGCCTCCTTCTCATATGGTTATACTGATGCGCACCACGGGTGATCCCCGCCTGCTCGCCAAAACCGTGCGCAGCCTTATCCGCAGCCAGCACGCAGACCTTTCCATCTACCATTTACGGACCATGGAAGAGGAGATGTCGAACGAGGTGGAACTGCGCAGCTTCCTGATGCAGGTAGCGACTGCCTTCGGCGTGCTGGCGCTGCTCATCGCCACTCTTGGCACATATGGTCTTCTTGCGTACGAAGTTTCCCTGCGTGAGAAAGAGATCGGCATTCGCCTCGCTCTTGGCTCCTCACGCCCGGCAATCGTGCGACTGCTGCTCGCACAGGAGTCACGCTGGGTGCTGATGGGCGCAACAACGGGCTTATCTGGCGCAATTCTCAGTGGCTACGCACTCCGCTCACAGTTTTATCAAGCATATGCTGCTTCTGTGCCTGTGCTTGCCTCGTCATTTCTGTTGTTAGTGGTCCCGGCATTGATCGCCATCGTGCTGCCTGCCAATCACGCGGCGCACCTCGACCCTGTCGAGATGCTCCGCAACAAATAGTCTCCGTATCCTCGGCAAGCTGGAGGACGGGTGGCCTGGGAATGC
Organism: Acidobacteriaceae bacterium; assembly: GCA_030038195.1. GTDB lineage: Bacteria > Acidobacteriota > Terriglobia > Terriglobales > Acidobacteriaceae > Telmatobacter. The sequence continues at coordinate 46,019 of JASHPJ010000130.1, read as the reverse complement.
TGATTTCCTGTACGAACCGAGGGTGCTTCCGGGGTGCTCCGCTCATCCCCGGTGCGGGCAGCTCTTGGCATTCAGGCACGCGTCGGCGATCCGCAGCCGCTCCACCGGACGGCCGCCCACCAGGTGCTCGGCAACAATCTCCTCCGCGTCTTCCGGTCTCACGTTGCCGTACCATACGGCTTCGGGATACACCACCACCGTCGGTCCATGCTCGCACTGGTCCAGGCAGCCGGCCTTGTTGATGCGCACCCGACCGCCCAGCCCGGCCTCTTTCGCCAGTTGGTTCAGCCGCGCGTGCAGCTCGCTTTTTCCATCTGCGGTGCAGGAGGGCCGCGGCGCGTCGGCAGGACGGGTATTATGGCAGACAAAGACGTGACGCTCGAAGGCGGGCAAGCGGTATTCTCCTCAATCAGAAGTGAAAGCATGGGCTTGCATCGGACCCTCCGCGCAAGTCCCTTGCGGGAATCCCGATGCGGCTAGTTCCAGGGTAAAGCCTTGCCGCAGCCATGGTGAAGTTTCCACAGTATCCCTGCCCCTCCCCGGCCGTATCTGCGAAAATAATGGCTTGACTATGAGTACCGATAACCTGCTCTCCCTAAAAGACGACATGGTGGCCTTCATTGAAGGTCATGGCCTTCGCCGTCTGCCCGGCTACGTGACGGAAGACATTCCCTCCATTCTCTGGGAGGGACGCGGCAATCCCGACTCCTGGAAAGACTTTGTGGAGATGGCCAAGCATGTTGGCGCTCCTTTCGTCACCTTCAGCGAAATGACGCTGGAGCGCGAAGAGCTCGACGCGCTTATTGAAGAAGCCGGCGAGATGAACTTCCCCGACGAGGAAGCCACCGAACTGGTGGAAGCCAAGTGGCTGCGCAAATACGCCGGCATGCTCGGTTACATCCAGCTCGGCTTCGTCTACCAGGGGCTCACTTTTCTGCACGAAACCACCACTGAGTGGTATGAGCGCTTCCAGACGCTTCTCGAAGACATCGAAGCCTTCCAGGACATCGTCATCGACGACGCCAATCAGCAGGACGACGAGGACGAGTAGGCGGCGTGAGCTCTGTGGGCATTGCGGCAGAACGGCCTGCGCCGACAAACCAATCGACGCGAGAATCTCCCCGCCAGCGCTGGATCGTGGCCGAGCCGCATCCCGGGGCTGCATTGCTCGCGCAGCAGGCGCGCCTGCCGCTGGTTCTCGCTGAGCTACTGCTTGCGCGCGGCGTTACACAAACCTCTGAAGCCTTCGCGTTTCTCAATCCAGAGCCCGGCCATCTGCACGATCCTTTTCTCATGCAAGGGATGGCCGCGGCCGTCGATCGTCTCGAGCGCGCCATCGCCGCGCGCGAGCCCATCCTGCTCTACGGCGACTACGACGTGGATGGCACCACCGCCGTTGTGCTGCTCAAAACCGCTATCGAGATGCTCGGCGGCACGGCGCGCTTTCACGTTCCGCACCGGCTGCGCGAGGGCTACGGCCTGCAGTCGAGCGTGCTGGAAGCTGCCTGCGCCGAAGGCGTGCGCCTGGTTATCACCGTTGACACCGGCATGCGTGCCTTTGCTGAAGCGGAGACCGCGCGGCGTCTCGGTCTCGACCTCATCATCACCGACCATCACCTGCCAAAAGCAGGCGATGCCGTGCCGCGCGCGCTCGCCATTCTCAACCCCAACCAGCAGGGCTGCGCGTATCCTGAAAAATCTCTCTGTGGCGCGGCCATCGCGCTCAAGCTCGCGCAAGCGCTGCTGGAGCGCCGCGATCCGGCACGCACCCGCGAAAAGATTTTGCCCAGCTTTCTCAAGATGGCGGCCATCGCCACCATCGCCGATGCCGTGTCGCTGCGCGGCGAGAACCGCGCCATCGCCGCGCTGGGCCTGCGCGAGCTGCGCCAGCCGGCCGGAGTCGGCCTGCGCGCGCTCTTTGCCGCTGCGGCCCTCGATCCCGCCGCTAAGCAGCTCACCGGCTTCGACGTCGCTTTCCGCCTTGCGCCGCGCATCAATGCCGCCGGCCGCATGGACGTAGCCTCCCAAGTCATCGAGCTCTTCTGCACGCGCGACGCTGCGCGCGCCGCAGAGCTGGCCGCCAAGCTCGAACGGCTGAATCGCGAACGACGCGACGCCGAGGCCGCCGCGCTCGCCTGCATCGAAGCCCGGCTCATCGAAGACTCCGAACTCGTCGCAGACCGTCTCCTCGTCGTCGATGGCGACCGCTGGCACCGCGGCGTCATTGGCATCCTTGCCTCGCGCGTCGTGGAGCGCACCGCCAAGCCGGCCATCGTCGTCAGCGTGGAAGACGGCGTCGCGCACGGCTCCGGCCGCTCCGTCGATGGCTTCGCGCTGCTCAGCGCCATCGAGAGCTGCGCCGATCTCTTCACGCGCTTCGGCGGCCACGCCTTTGCCATCGGCTTTGCCATGCCCGCAAAGTCACTGCCTGAGCTGCGCCGCCGCCTGCGCGGCTACGCGGAAGAACATCTCGCCGCGCGCGAGCCGGAGCGCCTCCTGCGCATTCACGCCGAGCTGCCGCTTGACCGCATCACGCCTGTGCTCGCTGGGTGGCTGCGCAAGCTCGAGCCGCTCGGCCACGGCAACCCCGAGCCCATCTTCCTCGCGCGCCGCGTGCGCCTGCTCGCTGCGCCGCATGTCATGAAAGACCGCCATCTGCGTCTCGAGCTGGCGCAGGATTCCGGGGCCAGCGGCTCCATGCGCGCCGTGGGCTGGAACATGGCCGGCCGCGCCGCCGAACTCTCGCTCACGCAGGGCAGTCTCATCGATCTCGCTTACCGCATCCGCGAAAACGACCATCCCGACTTCGGCGGTCTTGAAGTGGAGATTGTCGGCATGGAGCCGTCCAAGTCCTGAGGCAGCAAGGCCCGCGGCGAACCGCGGGCCTTGTTGTTTGATGGCTGGCGAGCTTACCGTTCGTGCTCGTGGCTGTCGTGTCCACCGCCGCTGTGGTTCTCAGGACGCGAGGCAGAGTGCTCCTGCGGCGCAGGACGCGAATGCGACTGCGGAGCTGCGTGCGTCTGCGGCGCAGCATGATATTGCGAGGTCGCGCGCGATTCGGGCGCGGCGTGGGACTGCGGTGCGGCGTGAGTCTGCGACTGGCCGCGGGACTGGGTGTTGGCATGCGCATTGGCATTGAAGTGCGCGCTGCTGCCCGCGTGCGCCGGCGCCGGATGGTTTTCAGCCGCCAGAGGCCGCGACGACACCGTCGTCGCCGGATGGCCATGATTGGCGCTGAAGTAGGCCGAGTGATCGTGCATCGCCGCGTTCGCGTGCTGCGTCTGGAACGATGTTCGCTCCAGGTGTTGATCGTGGTCGGCAATGCGCTCCTGGGCCGTCGCCACGTGATTGATGCCGCCCGGCCCGCCGTTGTAGGCCACGTGCCGGTCATTGACGATCGTGTTGCGCTCCACAATGGTGCGATCGACGTAAGTGGTGTGAATGATCGTGGTGTTCACGCGCATCACAGCCGTGTTATAGGCAAACACGCCACCATGCCACATGCCACCCACAAAGCCGATGCCCATGTAGCCGAATCCGTAGTTCACGCCGCCGTAGTAGCCAACGTGCGGGCCCCAGTAGCCGGGATGCCACACATACAGGCTGGCAGACCAGCCCCAATAGCCGGGCGTCCACAGCGCGCCCGCATACGGCGCCGGCACCCACGCGCCGGGCACCCAGTAATACCCGTCAGGACCATAGGCCCAGTAGCCGGGCGTCCACATCAGCCCAGGCTCAGGGCAGGGTGGCTGCACATAAACCGGCAATACCGGCGGAGCGAAGCCCACACTGATAAAAACCCCCGCATGGGAAGTCGCCGGAATCACGGCGACCAGCAGCGCCAGCAGCATCAGGCGCACAGAGCGAGATATTCGCATGAGAAAACCTCCTGTCAACATCGAGCTGAAACGCATGCGCCTCAGTCTTACTTCCATTGGAACCCGTCATCGCCCGAGAAGTTGCAGCCGGGACTATCGTTTTCGCGCAGACTCCCCGATAAATCCTCATTTTAGTTGCATGAAACCGGGGCCCGGTTGCTTCATGCCACCAGCGCCGGGCCGCGCTTCGCCATGTCAAGCATACACGCACGGCGCGTATAAAGCAGACTGACCCCCGATTGATTTTTCCCCGGTGGTAGACTTGAGCCCATGCCACGCGGTTTGTTCATCACCCTGGAGGGCCTGGACGGCTCCGGCAAAACCACGCAGATCAAACGTTTGGCCGCGTGGATGAGCCGGCGCGGCCTGCCCGTGGCGCAGACCCGCCAGCCCGGCGGAACCGGCCTGGGCGACCACATCCGCGCCATCCTGCTCGACTCCCGCTCCACGGACGTGGCGCCCATGGCGGAGATGGCGCTCATGTTCGCCGACCGCGCCCAGGCCATCGCCGAGGTCATCCGCCCCGCGCTCGACGCGGGTACGATGGTCCTGTGCGACCGCTTCACCGACTCGACGGAGGCCTACCAGGGCGGTGGACGCCAGCTCGGCTCCGAGGTCGTGCTGGAACTGCACCGGCTCATCTGCGGCAACCTGCAGCCCGATCTCACTCTGCTGCTTCTTCCCGGCTTTGAGGTATCTCTGGCCCGCGCACGCCGCCGCAATGATCGCGTGGAGCAGCAGACCGGCGCCAGCGAAGGCCGCTTCGAGCAGGAGCAGGACGACTTCTATCACCGCGTCTGGCAGAAGTACCGCGAGATCGCCGCGCGCGACACCGGGCGCGTCGTGCTCATCGAAGGCGACCTCACCATCGACGACGTTCACGAGCAGATTGTGGAAGCCGTTGCCGAGCGGCTCGTGCTGTTCGATCAAAAGGCCTGACGCATCGCATTTTGCCTTAAACGCGCCCGCGCTGCACGCCAAGCACCCCAGCGCCGTATCCGCGCCGCCCGCCTGCGCCGTCTACCTCGACATGCGCCGCCAATTGCTCTACGCTCGAAGCGTGGGCTTTCGCGACTTCCTGGGCAACGCGGCAACCGTCACGCATCTGCGCGAGAGTGTGCGCTCGGGGCGTTTTCCGCATTCGCTCATCCTGGCCGGTCCGCGTGGCGCCGGCAAATACACGCTTGCGCTCATGCTCGCCCAGGCCGTCAACTGCCTCGAGCCCATTGAAGCGGATAGCCTTCCCGACTTCTGTGGCCATTGCGCCAACTGCACGCGCATCGCCGCCGCAGCCAATCTCGAAGAGCGCGTGGCCGAAGCCGTGGCCGCGCGCGAAGACCTGCGCGAGACCGACAAGCGCGAGACGCGCATCCTGGTGCAAACGCATCCCGACGTCCTCATCATTCCGCCCGATCCACCGCAACTGCTCATCAAGCTCGGCCAGGTGCGCCAAGCCATTCACGCGGCCTACTACCGCCCGCCCATCGAAGCCCGCCGCGCCTTCACCATCTTTACCTCGTCGGCATTCATGAAAGAAGCGGCCAACAGCCTGCTCAAGGTGCTGGAAGAACCGCCCGATCGCGCCACCCTGGTCCTGCTTACTGAAAATCCGCAGGAGCTGCTGCCCACCATCCGCTCGCGCGCCGTGATTCATCGTCTTGGCGCTTTGCCGCCCGAGGAGCTTGAACTCTTGCTGGCCACGCGCCGCCCCGAGCTCAAGCCCAAAGACCGCGCGCTCGCCACGCGCCTTGCTGAAGGCGCCGTGGGCCGCGCGCTGACCTTCGATCTCTCCGCCTGGCTGGCCAGCCGCCAGGACGCGTTGATCATCCTGCGTACCGCACTGCGCGAGCCCGACTACTCACAGCTCTTCCGCGCCACGGAGACGTACCGCGCCGGCGCCGACGGCCAGGAAAAGACCATCGCCTTGCTGCGCGCGCTGGGCAGCCTTATGGAAGATCTGCTGCTCATTGCCGCTGGCACGCCGGCGCTTATTCGCAACCTGGACCTGGCTGCAGAGCTCGCCGCGCTGGCACAGGGTCTTACCATCGACTGGATCGACTCCGCCGCACGCGCACTCGTCCAGGTGGAGCAGGGCATGCGCCGCAACCTGCTGCGCTCGCTCTCGATCGACGCCATGGCGGTGAGCCTTGGCTGCGCAAGCGCCGGATAAGCTTTCCCTCGCGTGGCGCGCAGCGCCGTCTGGCGTATGATGAGAGCAACCCTCACCGGGCGGCAGGCATCTTTTTCGTGTACAAGCTCTCCTACGCAGTGGGTTCGTTCAAACTGCCCACGGATTCATCGCCAGAGTTGCTTTGTACGCTGCACGCTCTCCGCGCGTGAACGGGAGAGTTCTTTCTTCCGAACCGACCGGCGAGACGACGTGCGTTCCAAAAGGAGGAAGATGCGAATCGAGCATCTTGAGCGTGGCCCGTATGGATTTTTTCGTCAGGAAAGTTGGTTGCCTATGAGTTCGTCGTCCACGTTGCCCGCAAACCGCGGCGAAAACGGCCTCGCGTCCGGCGTGGCGCAAACGCGCGCGCGGAAGAATGCGCCGACTCCGCTGCCCTTCCGGTTTGCCGCGCAAGCCGTGGAGAGCGAGTCCCAGAACCGCCATGCCGAGCTGTTCTATCTGCAGAAGCAGATCCAGTCGCAGACGCCCATGGTGATCGTACTGGAAGACGGCGAGCGCATCGAAGGCTGCATCGAGTGGTATGACCGCGCCACGCTCAAAGTGCGTGGCCGCACCCGGATCCTGGTCTACAAATCTGCTATTAAGTACATGTACAAGCTGGGCGAAGGCAGCCAGTAGACCTATTCCTTCTCCGTCCGCGCCGCCTTGCGCAGCCGGTCGCGGATGGCCGCGCCCACGCCCTCAGCCGGCGGTAGCGGACACAGAATCACCGTGCATTTCTGCGCATCGAGAGCGCGCAGCCCGGCATACAGCAGCCGCGCCATCTCCACCGGCGCAGCCCACAGGCCCCACTCGTAGACCCGGCTGGAGTTAAGCCCGGCAGGCGCCGTCAGCTCGCCGGGCAGCATGATGCCCAGTTGCTCGCCGCGAAAGGCCCGCGCCGCCTTAGCCAGCAGCACTTCCAGGTCTGACAGCGGCCCGTCCACCAGCACCAGCCGCGCCTGCGGAGCGTAATGCCGCAATCCCACGCCGGGAGCCGGCCGCGCTTCCAGCGGCGCTTCGACAAACTCTTCGTCCTCGCGGTAGAACCGGACCGGGCCGGCAACGTCCCGAATCTGTTCGGCCGTCACCGCTCCCGGCCGGTAAATGATCATCGGGCTCGTATTCGGATCGAGCACCGTGGACTCAAGCCCGTGCAGCGAGGGTCCGGCGTCGAGCACGGCATCGATCCGCCCGTCCAGGTCCTGCAGCACGTGCGCTGCTGTCGTTGGGCTGATATGGGCAAACAGATTGGCGCTGGGCGCAGCCACGGGCACTCCGGCCCGGTGAATGACCTCGTGAGCCACCAGATGCGCCGGCATGCGCACGCCCACCAGCGGCCGGCCCGCGGTCACGGCGTCAGGAACCGCCTCCGCCCGTGGCAAAAGCAGCGTCAGCGGACCGGGCCAGAAAGCTTTCATCAGTGGCAGCGCCGCCCTGGGCACATCCTTCACCAGCACGTCGAGCATCCTGCTCGATGCAATATGCACAATGATCGGGTCCCATGCCGGCCGCCGCTTGGCTGCGAAGATGCGCGCAACGGCAGCTTGATCCAGCGCGTTGGCTCCCAGGCCGTAGACCGTCTCCGTGGGCAGGGCCACCAGCCCGCCGCGGCGCAGGATCTCGGCCGCCCGGTCGAGCGCCGCAGTTGACTCAGGTGTCTGGGGTTGCGTAGGGTCCACAATCAGGCGAAGCGTCTTCACTCCTTTATTTTTACCTGCCGGGCTCAGGCTCAACCAGTTACCTCGGTTTGCCGTTATACTGGCTCCTTGTCATGCCCGTCGAAACCGAGATTAAATTCCGCATAGCCAACCTGGACAGCCTCAACCAGCGGCTCCAGGCGGCGGGATTTCACGTGGCAACGCCGCGGAGCTTCGAAAGCAACGTCCTGTACGATACCCCCGGCCGCAGCCTGCGCGCGCGCACAGAGATCCTGCGTATCCGCAGCTACGCCGGACGCTGGACCCTGACTCACAAGCGGCTTCCGGACTCCGGCCCCGGCGAAGACCGCCATAAACACCGGATCGAGACCGAAACCGGCATTACCGACGGCGATATGCTCGCCGAGGTCTTTGCTTCGCTGGGCCTTGTTCCCGCCTTCCGCTACGAAAAATGGCGCACCGAGTGGACTGATGGCCGGGGCTACTGCGTCGTGGACGAAACCCCTATCGGCAACTACGCCGAGCTCGAAGGCGCAGCCGGCTGGATCGACCGCACCGCCGCGCGCCTGGGCATCGAAGCCTCCGAGCTCCTTACTCTCAGCTACGGCCGCCTCTTCGACCTGTGGCGCGAGCAGCATCACAGCCCGGCACAGGACCTTACTTTCGCCGCAGTCTCAGGCCAGGGCGCTCCCCGGTAAGACTGCACTGACGATTCCGTGCGAGCACTTGAGGAGCTACAGCGGTTTCGTTCGAGCCGGCGCCGGCGCTATCCAGGGAGAAACTCTTCTTCAAATTTGATCCGCTATCGAAACTATTCTGTCTTTTTTCTCGAATTTGCCCGGGGCGTGTACATTGGAAGGTAGCCCTAAGAGAGAGTGCTCTCACCCTGCTTGCAGAGAGTGGTTTTTCGGGCACTGTGGCGTCTCGGGATAAAATGAGGTGTTCTGCAGGCTGATAGGAGCAGTCGTGCGCTATGTTGGACGTTTCCAGGGTTCACAATGGCACCGACAGAAACGTCTTGTCCGTCGCGCTTATCGGTCCGCACGAACAGCGCCGCCAGGCAATCGCCGCAGCTCTGGCTGAACGCAGCGCCGTCCGGATCGAAGAGCTGGCCTACTATCCCAGCGACTTCGATCATCTCTCCCGGCTGCTTGAAAAGCACTGCAGCATCGTGGTCCTGGATGCCGACAGCGACCCGGACGCCGCTCTCCGCCTGGCAGAAGACGTTTGTTCGCGCGGTCAGATGGCGGTGATGGCCTACTCGGCCGAGGCTGACGTCAAGCTGGCCATCCGCTTCATGCGCGTCGGCGTCAGCGACTTTTTTACCTTCCCGTTCGACTCCGCTGAGATTGCGGAAGCACTCCGGCGCTCTTCGCAGCGGGAGTCCTCCTTGCGCCAGGAGAGCCGGCTTTCCAGCAAGGTGTGCGTCTTTCTAGGCACCAAGGGCGGCTGCGGCGTCACCGCCATCGCCTCCAACTTCGCCATCTCGCTGGCCCAGGAGTCGGGCCGCAACACGCTGCTTATCGACCTTGGCCTCCCGCTGGGAGACGCGGCCATCAACCTGGGTATCACCACCGAGTTCTCCGTGGCGAATGCCATTCAGGATACGAACCGGCTGGACACCAACTTCCTGAACACTCTCGTCACAAATCATTCCTCGGGCCTGTCCGTGCTCGCCGCGCCCAGCGACTTCCGCATCGACCGTCAGCCTGACAACGAGGCCATCAACAAGCTGCTCCTGGTGGCGCGGCAGAGCTATGAATACGTAGTGGTCGATATCGGCTCGAGACTCGATCTGCTGGGCTCCGCGCTCTTTGAGGAATCCTCGATTATCTACCTGATCACCCAGGTGGGAATCTCCGAGCTGCGCAACGCCAACCGCATGATCTCGCAATTCTTCTCCCGGCGCAGCGACAACCTGCAGATCGTCCTCAACCGCTACAAGCCGGCCACCCTGCTTTTCGACGACAAGCACATCGAAAAGGCGCTCACGCGGCCGACGGACTGGAAGATTCCCGACGACTGGACCAGCGCGCGCCGGACGCAGAATACCGCTACGCCGATGGCGCTCGCCGACGCGCCCATCTCGCAGGCCATCCGCCAGATGGCCAGAACCGCCTGTGGCCTGCCCGCCGATCGTGAAGAGAAAAAGGGGCTGTTCAGCTTCTTCCGATAGGAATCGGCCACGCGTGTCCAATGCGCCGGCCGCAAGAGGATGCTCCCCATTTGACGGCCAATCCATTATCTATACCTTCAAGGAGCCCATGGCTACCCACGTCTACACGCGCGCCCCTTACACCAGCACCTCCGCGTCCCACTTCACCTGGAAAGGCGAAAAATCTGCGGACGAGAGAGCGTGAAGCGAGTTCATAGTCGTCGAGGTCTATCGCCAACAGATAAGCTGACTGCTTCGGTCAGCTCTCCGCTCCGTGGCACCTCTTGTACTTCTTGCCTGATCCGCAAGGACAGGGATCGTTCCGTCCCACCTTCTCGCCGGTGCGGCGCTGCGTGGTCTGCGCAGGCTCGCCACCTCCCTGGCGACTGGCCGCGGCCAGCTCGCGCTGCTTCTTGCGATGGAACTCCTTCTCCAGCTCATCAATCGTCGTGGAGGGCTGGCGTGTGGGAATCGCGATCTCGCGGGGCGGCGCTTCCAGCGTGGGCGGCTGCGCGGAGCTAGCCACCGGCGGCGCTTTGGGCACAGTCCGATTCGGCCGCGGCGCGGCGTTGACCGGCTGGCCATCGGGTCCGATGATCTGCATCCGGAACAGGTACCGGACCGTGTCCTCCTGGAACTTTGCCATCATGCCCTCGAACAGGTCGAAGGACTCCTTTTTGTACGCCACCAGCGGATCCTGCTGCGCGTAGCCGCGCAGGTTGATGCCTTCCTTGAGGTGGTCCATCGAGAGCAGGTGATCCTTCCACAAACCGTCGATGACGCTCAGCATCACCATGCGCTCGTGGTAGCGCATGGTCTGCGCACCCAGGATCTTTTCCTTGGCTTCGTACTGCTCGGTAAGCCTGGCGAAGACCTCCTCGCCTATCTCGTGACGGGTGAGGTTCTTCAGATCGACGCCAGCGGCGGAGATGCTCAGCCCGAACTGGTCGTAGACCTTTTCTTCCAGCGTCTTCAGGTCCCATTGGTCCTCGCGCACGCTCTCGCTGGCGTACTCGTCCAGAAAGCCCGAGAGAATCCCGCCCACGTAGTCTTCGAGAATCAGCTCGCGCTGGTCGACGCCCTCCAGCAACTGCCGCCGCAGGCCATAGACAGCCTCACGCTGCTTGTTCATCACGTCGTCGTACTCGAGCAGATGCTTGCGCATCTCGAAGTTCTGCGCTTCCACGTTCTTCTGCGCAGTTTCAATCTGGCGCGTGATCATCTTCGACTCGATGGCCACGTCTTCTTCCATGATCTTCTGCATCATGGTGTTGGCGAAGCCGCGCGCAAAGATGCGCATCAGGTCGTCTTCCAGCGAGAGATAGAAGCGCGATGCGCCGGGGTCGCCCTGGCGGCCGGCGCGGCCGCGGAGCTGGTTGTCGATGCGCCGCGACTCGTGCCGCTCGGTGCCCAGAATGAACAGGCCGCCGGCGTCGATCACCTTGTCGTGCTCCTGCTGCGCGGCGTTGGCATGGACCTGATACGTGGCAGCCCAGTCCGGCTCCGAGACTTCGAACTCCTGGCCCTGGTAATAGAAGCGCAGAAATCCGGCTGGTGCCATGGGATTGATGGCACCCTCGGCCACGCTGATGGCGCGCGCCTTGCCGCCTTTCACCAGCTCCTGCCGGGCCATGAACTCGGCATTGCCGCCGAGCAGGATGTCGGTTCCACGGCCGGCCATGTTCGTTGCGATGGTCACCATGCCGGTGCGGCCCGCCTGCGCGACAATCTCCGCTTCACGCTCGTGGAACTTGGCGTTGAGCACCACGTGACGCACGCCCTTGCGCTGCAGGATCGCCGAAAGCCGCTCGGACTTTTCGATGGACGTGGTGCCCACCAGCACCGGCTGCTCCTTCTCGTGCAGCCGCGCGATCTCTTCCGCGACGGCCTTGTACTTTTCCTTCTCGGTGCGATACACCACGTCGGGATTCTCAATGCGCCGCATCGGCTTGTTGGTGGGAATGACCACGATCTCAAGCTTGTAGATCTTCTCGAACTCGGCAGCCTCGGTTTCGGCCGTGCCGGTCATGCCGCTCAGCTTTTGATAGAGGCGGAAGTAGTTCTGGAAGGTGATGGTGGCCAGCGTCTGGTCTTCCTTGCGGATGGTCACGCCTTCCTTGGCCTCGATGGACTGATGCAGCCCATCGCTCCAGCGGCGGCCAGGCATCAGGCGGCCGGTGAAGGTATCCACGATGATCACTTCGCCGTCTTTCACCACGTAGTCCACATCGCGCTTGTAGAGCGCGTGCGCCTTGATGCCGGTTTCGACGTAGTGCTTGAGCTCCCAGTTCTCGGCGTCGGCAATGTTGCCGATGCCGAGCAGTTTTTCGATCGTCTCCCAACCCTGGTCGGTCACGCCGATCGTCCGCTGCTTCTCGTCGACGATGTAGTCACCGCTCAGGTACTTTTCGCCCTCGCTCAGGCGGATGCCGAGCTCTTCCTGGCGCTGGTGATCGGTCCACTCCACCTCTTCGCCCAGCTCGAGGTCGGGAATGATCTTGCGCGCCCGGGCGTACTTGTCGGTGGTCTGGTCAGTGGGGCCGGAGATGATGAGCGGAGTGCGCGCCTCGTCGATGAGAATCGAGTCCACCTCGTCGACGATGGCGTAGTAGTGGCCGCGCTGCACGCAGTCCTTGATCTCGAACTTCATGTTGTCGCGCAGGTAGTCGAAGCCGAACTCGTTGTTGGTGCCGTAAGTGATGTCGGCTGCGTAAGCCGCGCGCCGCTCGTTGTCGTCCAGGTCGTGCACAATGACGCCGACAGTGAGGCCGAGAAACTCGTAGATCTTGCCCATCCACTCGGCGTCGCGCTTGGCCAGGTAGTCGTTCACGGTGACCACGTGGACGCCGCGTCCGGCGAGCGCGTTGAGATAGCAGGACAGCGTGGCGACGAGGGTTTTGCCTTCGCCGGTCTTCATCTCGGCGATCTTGCCCTGGTGGAGCACCATGGCGCCGATGAGCTGCACGTCGAAGTGGCGCATCTGCAGCGTGCGCCAGCCCGCCTCGCGCACCACGGCAAAGGCCTCGGGCAGAATCTCGTCCAACGCGGCCCGCTCCGCCGTCTTGATCTCCTCGGTGTCCGCGAGGCCGTTGATCCGTGCTGCAATCCGCTCCTTGAACTCCGCCGTCTTGGCGCGCAACTGCTCATCCGAGAGCTGCTTCACCTCCGGCTCGAGCGCATTGATCCGCATCACCACGGGCACCAGCCGCTTGACGATGCGCTCATTCGACGTGCCGAAGAGTCTGGTCAGGAACTTGTCAACGTTAAAAGACACAACTTTCTCCAACTATCAGTGTAAATGGAAGGGGCGTAAGGCGGGCGAACCTGCCAGGAATCCACCAGGGCAATCGCGTGAACGAGCAACTTAGCGGAACGTTGCTGTGAAAGGGCACGGCTTCAATACCGCTGCCCGCGCCCTGCTGGAGGCCGGGAGGAAGTGCGAGGGCATTTTTCTGCCTGAAGATCGAACGGAATCTCCCGGAAAAGAATGCCCCGGCAGAGGGCCGGGGCATGTTCGCTCCGCCGAAAGAGCTGTCAGTTGCTGTAGAGCAGGATCCCGGTGGCTTTCTCTTCTGTCTCGTCCGCGCTTACCGGGCGATAAAAGAGCTGGTTGGCATCGAGGTAGACCTCCAGAAACGCCGGCCGGTCGGGAATCTGCCCGGCGATCAGCGCCTCGGAGAGCGGATCTTCCACGTAGCGCTGCAGCGCACGGCGCAGCGGACGCGCGCCATAGCTGCGGTCGACCAGCGTCTTCTCGAGGATCCACTTCTTGGCGTCCTCGGTCACCGAGATGGTGATGGCCTTCTGCGCCAGGTTGGCGTTGAGCTGCTGCACCAGCAGCTCAACGATCTGGATCAGGTCGGCATCCGAGAGCGACTGGAAGAGGATGACTTCGTCAAGCCGGTTCAGGAACTCGGGGTTGAAGGTCTTCTTCACCTCGTTCTTCACCAGCTCCTCGACCTTCTCGCTCACCAGGTCCTCGCGCTCGCTCTGAAAGCCGAGCCCCTGCTTCTTCTGCAGGTGGCGCGCACCGATGTTCGAGGTCATGATGATGATGGCGTTCTTGAAGTCGACCGTGTTGCCGAGCCCGTCAGTCAATTGGCCATCTTCAAACACCTGCAGCAGGATGTTGAAGACATCCGGGTGCGCCTTCTCGATCTCGTCGAGCAGAACCACCGAGTACGGCGAGCGCTTGACCCGCTCGGTCAACTGGCCGCCCTCCTCGTAGCCCACATATCCCGGAGGCGAGCCGATGAGCTTCGAGACCGAGTGCTTCTCCATGAACTCCGACATATCGAAGCGGATGAGCGCCTTATCCGAGCCGAAGAGGAACTGGGCCAGGGTGCGGGCCATCTCGGTTTTTCCAACCCCCGTCGGTCCAAGGAAAAGAAAAGAACCGATGGGCCGGTGCGGCGACTTCAAGCCCGCACGCGAGCGGCGGATGGCGCGCGCCAGGGCCGAGATCGCCTTGTCCTGCGAGATGACGCGCTTGTGCAGCTCTTCTTCCACGCGCAGCAGCTTCTGTGTCTCTTCTTCCTTGATGCTGGTTACCGGAACGCCGGTCCAGCGGCTGACCACATCTTCGATGTCTTCGCGACCCACAATGCCGGCGGCGGAGTCGTCGAGGTGGTACTTGTCGCGCAGGGCGCGCAGGTTTTCGCGCTCCTTGCGCTCCTCGTCGGAGTAGAAGCGGGCCTTCTCGAACTCGTGATTGGCGATGGCCGAATCCATGCGGTGGACGATGAACTTGATCCGCTTCTGGACCTCGGTGATCTCCTCGGGCAGCGAGGTCTGGCGCAGCTTGACGCGCGCGCCGGCCTCGTCGATGAGGTCGATGGCCTTGTCGGGCAGGAAGCGGTCGGGGATGTAGCGGTTCGAGTGCGAGACCGCGAATTCGACAGCGTCGTCGGTATAGCTGACCGCGTGGAACTTCTCGTAGCGGTCCTTGATGCCCATGATGATCTTGATGGCGTCGGCTTCAGACGGCGGCGGCACCTTGACGGCCTGGAAGCGGCGCTCCAGCGAGCGGTCCTTCTCGATCGACTTGCGGTACTCGCCGGGGGTGGTTGCGCCGATGCACTGAATCTCGCCGCGCGAGAGAGCCGGCTTGAGGATGTTGGCCGCGTCCAGCGACCCCTCGGCCGAGCCAGCCCCCACCAGCGTGTGCAACTCGTCGATGAAGACGATGGAGTTCTGGTTCTCCATCAGCTCTTTCATGATGGTCTTGAGCCGTTCCTCAAATTGGCCGCGGTACTTTGTGCCCGCGACGATGAGCGAGAGATCGAGACCAAGCACGCGCTTGTCAGCCAGGAAGCTCGGCACTTCACCGTCGGCGATGCGCTGGGCAAGGCCTTCCACAATGGCCGTCTTGCCCACGCCGGGCTCGCCGATGAGCACCGGGTTGTTCTTGGTGCGGCGGCAGAGAATCTGAATGACGCGCTCAAGCTCGCCGTCGCGGCCCACCAGCGGATCGAGCTGTCCGTCCATGGCCGCCTGGGTCAGATCGCGGCTGAACTCGGCCAGCAGGCTCGACTCGCGCTGCCGTTGCTGCGGCGGGGCTTTTTCCTGCGCCACGCGCGCCAGCTCGTCACGAATCTGTGCCAGCTTCAGGCCACGCTCCTGCAAAATCTCCGAGGCAAAGCACTTTTCTTCGCGCAGCAAACCGAGCAGCAGATGTTCGGTGCCGATGTGCTTGTGTCCGAGCCGCTCGGCTTCCTCCGCCGCGTAGGCCAGCACCCGTTTGCACTCATTGGAAAGCGGCAGATCCACGCTGGTGGACACCTTTTCGCGGATTGTCGTATGCGCCTCAATTTGCTTCCGGATCGACTCCACCGAGGCGTGCGAACGCAGGAAGCGGTTGGTTAACGCCTTGTCCTCGCGCAACAGGCCCAGCAGCAGATGTTCGGTCTCGATGTAAGGCGAACCGAACTGGCTGGCTTCATACCGCGCGAAGAAGATCACGCGACGCGCCTTCTCCGTATAGCGTTCGAACATGTTGCTCTCCCTTGATAGAAGCTATCGGCTGCAGTGGCCGTCCGGTTCGTCTCCCCGGCCTCGACCCTGCAGGCGCGTGCCCCTTTTGTTCTTCGCCGTCGGCAGGCTGCATGGAAAATGCCGGTCCGGCCCCCGAACGGCTCTTCCGGATGGTCCCGAGGCTCTTGCAACTGCTTGCGCCTCATCGTCTACGGCGATCCGGCTGCCGGTGAACTTCCATCCTGCCATTTACAGCCTGAAATGACTCTCATTCCATCGCAGGCCCTTATATCATAAGACTCAAAAAACGGTGAAAACGGTTCGAATCCTCAGACCGTCCCCGCCAATGGCCCCGTTTCAGGCGCTGCCCCAAGCGCGGTAAGCCGCCCATTTTCAAGCCGCAAGGCCCGCGTACATCGTCCGGCAAGCTCCGGGTTATGTGTCACCAGGATCGACGTCAGCCCATGGCTGCCGTGCAGCCGCTCGATCAGCTCAAAGACGCGCCCTGCCGTTATCCCGTCCAGATCCCCCGTCGGTTCGTCCGCCAGCAAAAGCTGCGGATTGCTTACCAGCGCCCGAGCCAGCGCCACCCGCTGCTGCTCGCCACCCGAGAGCTCCCCCGGCCGGTGCGATCCGCGATCCTCCAGATCCACCTCTCCCAGCCAGTTGGCCGCCAGTGTCATCGCCTCCGCCCGGCGAACGCCGCGCGCCAGCAGCGGCATCGCCACGTTCTCCTGCGCCGTGAACTCCGGCAGCAGGTAATGGAACTGCCAAACGTACCCAATCTTCCGGTTGCGAAACACCGCGGCCTGGTGCGCCGAGAGACTGGCCACGTTGGTTGACGCGCAGTATACCGTCCCCGCGGAAGGCGCATCAAGAGCCCCTAAAATGTGTAAAAGTGTGCTCTTTCCCGCGCCCGACTGGCCCACGATGGCCACCATCTCGCCGGCCGCGACCGCGAGGCTCAGATTGTCGAAAAGGGTGAGCGCGCCGCGGGCTGTCTGGTAGGTCTTGCGCAGGCCGGAGACCTGGATCACGGGAGTTCCCTCTTCCAGCCGTTCAGCCGCTCGCGACTCCGGTTCCCGCGCTGCGCGGGATGCCGTGGTGGCAGCCGCTGGAGAGGTCTGGGTCATCCGGTTAACTTAATTTTACATGGAGTGGCTGAAATTGGGGCAATAACGCCTATGTGGGACCACAGTAGCCGCAATCGGCCAAATCAAATAGGGTGCTCCGTTCAAGTTCCGCCTGTGCGGGGTAGAGGTTTTCCAAGCTTCATCCAACGACGATCAATACTCCACCCGGTTCGGCGAAGCCAGCCACGCTGCGAAACTTGCCCAGGCCTCGTCGCCGAGAAGCTGCGTAGAGGGCAGCTTGCGCCCGGAGGCCGGCTTCTTCATCTCGTCGTAGAGAAACGCGTCGTCAAATCCGGCGCGGGCTGCGTCGGCCGCGCCGGCGCCGTAATAGATGGCATCGAGACGAGCCCAATACGCAGCCGCCAGGCACATGGGGCAGGGCTCGCAGCTTGTATACAGCTCACAACCCGCCAAAGTGAACGTGCCCAGCGTCCTGGCTGCGGCACGGATGGCGTTCACCTCGCCATGAGCTGTAGGGTCGTTGCCGACGGTGACGGTATTTACGCCTTCGCCCACGATCTTTCCATCGCGCACGATGACCGCAGCAAAGGGTCCGCCTGCGCCGCTGACGACATTCTGCGTAGCCAGCGCGATGGCGCGCCGCAAAAACTCGGGATTGGGCGTTCCGGGCATCGCTCTTCGCAAAATCAATTGTCGAGTTTCAATCGCAGCCCCAGTATGGCACACGCGTCGCGCGGCCATTCACGAACAGCGCAGGCTGCGGCTCCAGCCAGAGCGCCACCGGAATTCGCGCCGGTTTCGACCTAACGGGCTTCCAGCACCTCGAGAAACCGCGCCAGCCACCTGGGATGCGCCGTCCACGCCGGCCCGGTCACCAGGTTGCCGTCCACCACGGCCTCGGAGAAGTCGACCGGCACAAAACTTCCGCCGGCCAGCTCCACCTCCGGCGCGCATGCCGGATACGCATTCAACCGGCGCCCCTTCAGTACGCCGGCTGCGGCCAGGAGCTGTGGTCCATGGCACAGCGCCGCAATCGGCTTGCCGGCGCCGGCAAAGTGCCGCACGATGTCGAGCACCCTGGCATTCAGCCGCAGATACTCCGGCGCGCGCCCGCCCGGAACTACCAGCCCGTCGTATTGCGCCGGGTCGATCTCGTCGAACGTGGCATTGAGCGTGAAGTTGTGCCCGCGCTTCTCAGTGTACGTCTGGTCGCCCTCAAAGTCGTGGATCGCGGTGCGCACCGTGTCGCCTTTCTTCTTGCCCGGACACACCGCGTCCACGGTGTGTCCTACCACCTGCAACGCCTGAAACGGCACCATGATCTCGTAGTCCTCAACAAAATCGCCGGCCAAAAGCAGCAGCTTTGCGGATTTCATAGCGATCTCCTCCGCCACCAAGTTTGCCACAGCACCGCAGGCAGCAACCTGGCGAGGGGCGAGCCAGTCTACAGGGCACAGGCTGCAGCTTGGAGAGCACGGGCTTTTACCTGGAGGGTACGGGCTTGAAGCTCATATATCAAGCATTGCCGGACGATTCACGCCCGCAACGTACAATCGACCTATGCCAGCGGCCAAACCCGCGCAGTTTCCCACACTGGACGCACTCAACACCGCCATCGTAGCCTGCAATCTTTGCCCGCGCCTGCGCGAGCACTGCATGAAAGTAGCCCGCGAAAAGCGCCGCGCCTACGCCGGCTGGGAGTACTGGGGCCGTCCCGTTCCTTCTTTCGGCGACCCCCACGCGCGCGTGCTGGCGCTCGGCCTGGCTCCCGGTGCGCACGGCTCCAACCGCACCGGCCGCCCTTTCACCGGCGACGGCTCCGGCGACTTTCTCTACCCGGTGCTCCATGAAGCCGGATTCGCCTCGCAGCCTACTGCCGTCTCGCGCGACGACGGCATGAAGCTTGCCGGCCTCTGGATCAGCTCCGTCGTGCGCTGTGCTCCGCCGGGCAACAAGCCCACCCCCGAGGAGCTGCGCAACTGCGCTCCGTGGCTCGACCACGAGTTGCGCCTGCTCAAAGACCTGCGCGTCGTCGTGTGCCTGGGCCGCATCGCCTTCGATGGCCTGCTGGCCCACGAAGCCCGCATCGGCACGCTGCCCGCGCGCTCGGCATTCGCCTTCGCCCACGGCGCCCAGTACATGCTGCCCAGCGGCCTCGCCGTGCTGGCCAGTTACCATCCCTCGCTCCAGAACACGAATACAGGCAAGCTGATCCGGCCCATGTTTCTCGCGATCTTTAAGCGCGCACGCAAGCTGGCCCAGTTGTAATGGGCGCCAGCAGCCGCCATCGTCTTGAATCTTGCAAAATATGCGATTGCATCATATATATTTTGCGCAACGTTGAAGCCCGTTTGAAGCGTTCTGCAAAGACGCGGCCAGTCATCGTTCTGACCGGAGCCAGGCTGCTGTGGAGTCGTCTCGCGCACACCAAGCAGCTTTCCATTTCCAAATGGCTTTCACGCACTGCCTGTGACCGAACTGGACTAGTTAGAATGCAGAGCGGGCGAATCGCCCTTGCCAGGCAGCTCGATTGTGAAGTTCACCGTGGTCGTTGCAGAGTAGTCTGCCTGTATGTCCTGCCCTTCCCTGTGCTCGGTGAATCTGCGGGCGTCGGTCGTGAGACGGATTGTGAGCCCGGGAAGCTGCCATTCTGTTTCCTGCACGCCGGCTTCCGTGCTTTCACTGGCATGAATTAGAAATTGAATGTCGCCTGTGCCGGAAATCGCAAGCCCATCCCGGGTGGCCGTCACATCGAGTGGCGGAGCCTGAATCAATTAAATCCATCCGATCTTGCCGCCGGGCATGCGCCAATGCACGGTAGCCGGATGAAATTGGCTATGACCCGCAACTCCGGCTGTTCTCCCCGTCTTCTCTCCACCCCACATTGCGTTTTCGCCTATCCATGCTGTAGCCATGCGCTGATCGGTGATCGGTTGCCGCACCAGCCGTTGCCCCGTAAATGTACGAAAGCTGCGCATTGCGTCAGCAGGAATATGCACGCCGAGAATGGCTAGCTGTGGGGCAAGCCATAAGTCGCCTACATGATTCACCGGCGGATCGAGCGCGGGAAATGGAGCAAGACGCGGAGCAAGCACCGTGCGCAGAGCCAGTCCAACCAGGCTCACATAGTCCTGCATATCCATGCCGTACGACCGGTCAAAAGGCCCTGACAGATTTTTTAAATTGGCATCGTAAAAAGCCGCAAGATTCCGCCATAAACCTGCTTCCATCCTTCTTCCCATCGACCGCATGTGGGCCGTGGGGCCAAAGCTTCTCCACAATGCAAGCGCATAAAGATCGACTCCGCAATAGGTTAGGAGAATTGAACTCGTTGAAGGCTCCGTACTTCGTAAAGAGAGAATAAAGGCTGTCTTGCCATGCCCTGGATGGTTCGATCCAATCGGATCTGCGACTACGGGTTGCAGCGAAATCCCAGAGGAATCCAAACATCAGGGCCGGATTGGTGTAGGTCAATTCCAGGCGATGATTGGCGATCTCGCCAGCTACCGCACGGACGATGGAAGCTTCCATGCGGCGCGCCAGAGATTGAGGAATGCGATCCGGATACTTTGCGAGGACCAGGGCGAAGGTGACGCCGATGAATTCGCGCCAGTTCGGATCGTAATCGCGCCAGATAACGGCGCCGGCCGGCGGCTCAGGCTCTTCAGGAGAGCGGCGGAACGTGCCATCCTAGGGTTTGCCCGGTGCGTCGTACTGCTGCGCAAGCACTGCATCAAGGATCGCCAGTGCCCGCGCATCATCTCCTTTGCCGTTGCGTGCGAGGAGGCCAAATGCATACCAGGACGAAGCGCGCACCGTATAGCGGTCGGCGCGGCCTGAATCGACCTCGTCAGCGCGCAGAAGTCTGGCCTGAGGATCCCAGAGACGGTCTCCCCATTCCATGGAAGCCTGGAAGATGGAACGGGCATTCTCACCGAGCGACGCTGCCCCTGGATCTGCTGCGCAAGCCAGCGCGGGGCAACTTATAACCAACAGAAGAAACAAGTGCAATCCACAAAAAAACCGCATCGGGGCGAATTCCCTTCTCCGGGCAAATGATAAAGGATTGAGCCGCGGCGGAAGAAGAGACTTGCCCAATGCGGAGAGCCCCGGAGTTGGCAACAAGACCATCGCCCTGAAGAACAGCCACAACGTGCTGCTGCGCGACTGCAGCATCTTGAGCGGCGGCCACTTTGGCGTGCTGGCTACGGGCGTTGACAATCTCACTATCGACAATCTGAAAATCGACACCAACCGCGATGGAATGGATATTGACTGTTGCAGAAACGTGCGTATCTCCAACTGCTCTGTAAACTCTCCGTGGGATGATGCGATCTGCCTGAAGAGCTCCCTGGCCCTCGGCGATGTGCGGACAACAGAGAACGTGACCATCGCCAACTGCTACGTTTCCGGATGCTACGAGCCGGGGTCGATGCTCGACGGAACGTACAGAAAATTCGCGCCGGATGCAGAGCTGCCACGGCAGGGCGGCATCAAGTGCGGAACCGAATCGAATGGCGGATTCCGGAATATTTCCATCTCGAATTGCGTCTTTGAAGGTTGTCGTGGCCTCTCGCTGACCAGCGTAGATGGAGCGCTTGCCGAAGACATGAGTATCTCCAACATCACGATGCGCGACATCCAGATGGCGCCTTTGTTCTTAAGGCTCGGCAGCCGGATGCGCGGTCCGGCAGGCGTAGCGGTTGGCGAGCTCAGGCGCATCCTGATTCACAATCTTGTCTGCTCCAACGCGGCATCCCGGTTCCCGTCCATTGTGAGCGGCATCCCCGGACACGCAATGCGCGATCTGCAGATCAGCAACGTATTCGTCCAGCAACAAGGCGGCGCCGGGCCAGAACAGACGCAAATTCATCCACCAGAATTCGAGCGAAAGCGCCCCGATCCAGATATGTTCGGACCACTGCCGGCCGGCGGTTTCTTCCTGCGCCACATGGCCAACCTGGACATGAGCCATATTGAGATCGAAGCGATCAAGGCGGATAGCCGGCCGGCATTTGTGCTCGATGGTGTGGAAAGAGCGAGCTTCTTCCGTATACGCGCGCAACGCATCGCGGGCGCAGCGTTATTCGCTCTGCACGATGTGCGACAGTTTGACGTTTGCTTCAGCGATGGCGTTTCCAATACGTCCATCAGCACGGTCGAGCAAAGAACGTTATAAATTGCCAGCACGATACAGGAAGAGCCGTGCTCCTGCAGAGGAGGAGAAGCCATGGGCGCATCCAGACAGGCATCCAGGCGGGCATTTTTGAAATCGGCAGCAGGAGTCGCGGGCGGAGTCGTGGCAGGAGTCCGTTCCGATGCCATCGGCCGCAACGCAGAAGATCGAGCCGATGCATTTGCCGCAACCAGGCGGCCGAACATTCTTTATATCAACTCGCACGACACCGGCCGCTATACAAGCCTCTATGGGTACCAGGCTCCTACGCCGAACATTCAAAAATTGGCTTCAGATGGCGTGTGTTTTACGCGGGCTCATTGCGCCGCGCCTACATGCTCCGCCAGCCGCACCAGCCTGCTTACCAGCCAATATCCACATAGCAACGGCATGCTGGGCCTTGTCAATCGCGGGTTCAGCCTGGGCAACTATCAGCATCATGTCCTTCACACGCTGAGGCGCGAGGCCGGCTATTCTGCGGCGCTGATCGGCTTGCAGCATATTGCTGCCGATCCCGCCGTTATCGGATACGATCACGTGGAGACGTTTGCCGGCAATCACGTGGAACAGGTAACTCCTGCCGCGGTCCATTTCCTTCACAATCAGCCCAGGCAGCCATTCTGGCTCGAGGTGGGCTACTTTGAGACGCATCGACCCTATCGATCTTCAAAAGGCCAGCAGGCAGCGCGCTATACGAGGCCGCCTGAGCCCATCCCCAATGTAGAGCCCACGCGCGAGGATATGGCGGATTTTCATGCCTCGGTCAGCAAGCTGGATGAAGGCGTTGGAGAGGTGCTTGCAGCTTTACGCGCGGCGGGACTGGCCGGGAACACTCTTGTAATTTCAGCCACCGATCATGGAATTGCGTTTCCAGAGATGAAGACTTCTTTATACGACGCAGGCACCGGCGTACATCTTGTCATGCGAGGCCCTGGTGGATTCGAGGGTGGGAGAATCTGCGATGCCCTTCTCTCGCACATCGATCTGTTCCCGACGATCTGTGATTTGCTGGAAATCCCGCACCCCGGTTGGCTGCAAGGCAAGTCCTTTTTGCCAATCATTCACGGGCAAGTGGATGAAGTGAACGAAGAGATTCACGCCGAGTTGAACTATCACGCCGCCTATGAGCCAAAACGATCGATACGAACGAAACGTTGGAAGTACATTCGCCGTTACAGTGACTATACGCATCCGATCTTGCCGAACTGCGACGATGGATTGAGCAAACAATATTGGGTGCAGAACGGCTGGGGAAAACAAGTCGTTCCCTCCGAGGAGCTATTCGACCTTACATTTGACCCGAACGAAAGGCATAACCTGGCTGCCGCAGAAGATTATCGAAGCACCCTTGAGCAGATGCGCCAGCGGCTGCAGGCCTGGATGGAGTCAACGTCCGATCCATTACTGAAGGGACCGATTTAAGCCCCGCCGGGAGCAAGAGTGAACCTTCCCAGCCAGCTTTCTCCAACAGATCCGGCAATTACCATTTCGTGACCGCAATGCGGTTTTCTGCAGCAATCGAGATAGAAGGACAGAGCCAGGAATACTGACGCTTATCTCCAATAACAAGGAGGGCTCTGCTTTGCGCTACTGTTGCTTTTGCTCTAAAGGATCACGACGCGTCCAGACGGACGAAGTCCAGCTCGTTGATCCTGGCAAATACTTGAAGCACGACGCGGTCGCAGCGGGCGCCCATAAAGGGGAACGCGTGCGCGCCATGCTCGCCGACGCGCGCAAACAGCCAGCCACGCATCATGGCTCGCGCCCGGTGCAGGCGCACCTTCACGTTCTCCTCGGAAAGATCAAGGGCCGCGGCGGTTTCCGCGGTGCTCATCTGCTCAACGTCGCGCATCATCACCACTGTCCGGTACTGGTCTGGAAGGCCCAGAATGGCCTCCTCCAGGAGTTGACGGACTTCAGCAATGCTTGCGCACTGCTCCGGGTCAGGCGAAGATTCCATAGGGCTCATAGGGCACGCTTCGTCATATTCGAAGTCCTCCAGTTGTTGGTGGCGCCTGCGCAACCGGAGGCGCCGGAGCGCCTCATGCACGGCGATCCGCGTCAGCCAGTTTGAGAATAACGCGTCACCGGCGTATTGATAGAGATATTGATAGGCCCGCACATAAGCATCCTGCATCACGTCTTCCGCTTCGGCGCCATCGCGCAAGATTGCGCGGGCAATACGATAGAGGCGCTGATTGTAGCGGCGCATGATGATCTCGTACAGCGCGGTTTCACCGGCCTTGACCCGTTCAATGACTTCCTGGTCCGTCCAGCTTTGGGAAACTGCCGTCGCGAAATTTCCAGCCATTTCCATGCTTCTTTTAGGATAGAGTCTCCACCGAAGATAAGGTTACAAAGAGCAAATTCATTTAGAAATTGCGAATTTCGTGCTTCAAATCTCTTGAACGTTGTAACCTTTCACCCACTCGCAGCTCATTGCAGCAGAGGGGAAACATGACAGGCTCGGATCGCCTCAATCTCACGCGCTTGATCCTGAAACTTGGCCTCGGAGTGGGGCCGATCATTACCGGCATCGACAAGTTCTTCAACAAGCTGACGGACTGGAGCATGTACCTGAGCCCGTTGGCTACCAGGATCGTGCCGGTAAGCAGCACAACTTTCATGCATGGGGTCGGCCTGGTGGAAATTCTCGCCGGGCTGCTGGTGCTCAGCCGCTGGACCAGAACTGGAAGCTTCATCGTGATGCTTTGGCTCCTGGGCATTGCGATCAATCTTGTGACCACCGGCATGTTTTACGACCTTGCCATGCGCGACGTGGAGATTGCCCTGGGTGCGTTCGCCCTGTGGCAGCTCTCCGCAGTGCGCGCAGAAGAATCCCGTTCCCAAGCCACGCAACCAACTGCATCTGGTCTCGAATCACTTGAAACCAGGTAAACGACACAAATACATCAACCGGAGAATCCAAATGAAAAAATTGACTTCTCTGCTTGTGCTGGCAAGCCTTGTTGCCACGCCCGCATTGGCGCTTGCCGCCACGTACAACGATGTCCCGGTCGTCGACGTCAACTGTTCCAGGAAAGTGGCAGCCGATCCCGACTCGCATACTCGCGATTGCGCCCTGAAATGCGCGAGCAGCGGTTTCGGCATCGTAACCAGGGATCAGAAATTCCTGAAGTTCGATGCTGCGGGCAACGCGAAGATCGTGGAAGAGCTCAAGGCCTCCAGCAAGAGCGATCATCTGCGCGTCGATGTCACAGGAGACGTGCAGGGCGACACATTGAAGGTTGCAACGATCAAGCTTCGGTAATCGAGGCAGGCGAACCTCTTCCACGCATCGGAAGAACTCTGCTTTCTCCGGTGCGTGGAAGAGTGTGTCTCGACGATGCGGGCAAGACACTCTATCCATCTATATAGCTATATAGAAAATCAATAATTGAGCTTCCCGGACGCCCCAGGTGAAGCATTCCCGTGCTTCCGCTCGGCTCTATAGAGAGTTGAGAAATGCCACCAACTGCTGCTTTTCTTTGGCAGTCAGGTTCATGCGGAATTGCGGGCTCGGCGGTAGAGTGATGCCGATGCGGATCAGGCTGCCTTCGAGCAGTAGGCTGTACGCGGTGACTCTGGCGACTACGACGCTGTTGCGCGAGGCTTATCTTGAACTGGCGGGAAAATCGGGAGCTGCGCTCCCCGACTGCGCGCGATTCATGGGATACGCCGCGTGCGTGATGCGCGGGCTGATTGCCATGGAGAAGCATGACCTGCCTGCGGTGCAATGGCGCGAAGGCAACGGGCTCGTTGGAAAAATGCAGCCAATCGTACTTTTGGCGGATACGAAACGAGTTGCGGCTGGCGTAGGGTTCCATTCGACTCCGAAATGCCGATTCCGAAGGGCCTCAAAACACGGCGTGCTGGGTCATGCGCGAGGGCTGGGTGGAGTGCAATGCCGATGCAATTGGCTTCACAGCCATCTTCTCCACCAAGTCCCCGAGTCATCTTTTTTGAGGAGGTAGCATGAAATTCAAAGGTGCAAACAGGCTGCAAATTTTTCTGGTGGCCGTCGCCATGCTTGCCGCGGGCTGCGGCATGCGCGCTTACGCGCAAGGGACAAGCGGCAGTCTGACGGGAGAGGTAACCGATTCCACAGGCGCCGTGATTCCCGCGGCAACGGTCACACTCACCAATCTTGGCACCAACTACTCGCAGATACAGAGGACTGATAGCGCAGGCGTCTACCTGCTGAAGCCGGTGGAACCGGGCAGCTACTTGTTGACCATTACGGCACCGGGATTCACCAAATATGCGCAGACGGGCATTGTGATCCATGCCAACGAGTACGCCACGCAGGACGTGCACCTGCAGGTGAGCGCAACCGGTGAAACAGTGAGCGTAACGGCGGATGCCGAGCTGATCAACACAACGACGCCCGAGCTGGGCATGACGGTAAACCAGACTTCCGTAACCCAACTGCCGCTGAATGGCCGCGATCCTTCGAACCTGGTGTGGCTGGCTCCAGGCGTGATCAACGCCAACTTGGGCAACAGCTACACGCAAAGCGGCTTCTCCTTCCCCAACGAGACCGACGCAGCGGCGAGCGGCGGACGCCAGGGTAGCACGTATTACATTCTCGACGGTGCGCCCAACATGGATACCTATCTGGGCCGCGCCGCGCCGTTTCCGAATGCGGATGCCACGCAGGAGTTCACCATCATCACCAACAACTTCAGCGCGGTTTATGGCTTCGCGCCCGGTGCCGTGGTCAGCATCCAGGTGCGGTCCGGCAGCAACAATATTCATGGTGGTTTGTTTGAATTTCTGCGCGATAACGACTTCAATGCCAAAGACTGGTCAACAGGCGAGATCAATCCGCTGCATCAGAACCAGTTTGGCGCCTATGCCGGTGGACCGATCCTGAAGAACAAGCTCTTCCTCTTCGGCAACTACCAGGGAACGCGCTCAGCGGCTGCGTCCAGCGAGAATCAGACCTATGTGCCCACCGCTGCAATGCTGGCCGGCGATTTCAGCGGCATCACGACGGCTCTGTGCCCTGGCGGCGAATCGGCCGTGTGTCCCTTTACGACAATTAACGGCAAGCAGAACCAACTGGATACGGCGAGCGGATACAGCTACAACACGATCGCGCTGCAGATTGTGAAAGACGCGTTGCCGCAGGTGGGCAAAACCGGCGTAAGCACGACCGGATGTACGCCGAGCGAGATCACCGCCGGGTGCATCGAGTACACGAGCGCGGCCATCATCAACAACTACGATGAAGGCACGGGGCGGCTCGACTTCGATGTGTCCAATGCGCAGCGGCTCTCGCTGATCAGCTTTGTGAACAACCTGGTGCAGCCTTCAGGCGACACGCCGGGCAACGTTCTCTCCATGCTGCCGCTGGCCACCTGGCAGTACACCTTTGCAGAAAAGATGCAGTACTACAACGAGACGCTGAACCACACGTGGACTATCAGCCCCACGATGGTCAACGTGGCTTCAGTCTTCTGGACGCAGATGGCGGCGCATAACGGCTCCGCGGCGCTCACTGCCGATAACAAACCCTTCTGCTGGTCAAATTACATCAACGTGACAGAACTGCCCGGCAGTTGCTACCTGGAGGGATTCGAAGTCGATTCCGGCGGTTTTGAGAGCGGCTGGTACGAGCCCTCGCAGGAAGAGCGCACCACCTACGGCCTCTACGACAACTTCTCGAAGACGCTGGGCCGGCATACCATCCAGGTGGGCGCAAACCTGCAGCATCAGTTTGCCGAAGAGTTCACGCAGTATCCCACCGAGCCCGAGCTCGACTGGAACGGCAGCTATACCGGCAACGGGCTTGCCGATTATCTGGTAGGTGACCTGTACAAGTTTACGCAGGGCGCAGGTGAAGTGTCGCCGGTGTCTGGCTGGCAGCCGGGCTTCTTCGGGCAGGATCTCTACCGGTTGCGCCCCAATATCAGCCTCACGCTGGGACTGCGCTGGGACCCGAATCTGCCGCCGCAGATTACCGCGGGCCGCGCGGCTGCGTGGGTGCCGGGACAGCAAAGCACGGTCTATCCCAATGCGCCGGCGGGGCTGGTATTTCCCGGCGATACGGGCATTGGCAAAGGGTTGATGCGCACGACGTATGGTTACTGGGAACCGCGTTTGGGCGTAGCCTGGCAGCCGAAGTCGTTTCCCAAAACAGCCTTCCACGCAGGCTTCGGGCTCTTCACGCAGCCGATGATCTATTCAACCTATAACCACACCGTGGACAACGCGCCCTTTGCGCCGACGTTTACGCCGCAAGGCACCAGCACCACTCCGCTCAACTTTGCCAATCCGTGGTCAACATTCACCGGCACCGGCGGCGTGAGCCCGTTCCCACCCTTCGCTTCGGCAACTTACAAGCCGTCTTCCAACGTGACGTTTGCTTCCGGCCTGGAGATTCCGGCGACTATCGCGCCGAACTTCAAGCTCGGCGTCACGCAGGCATGGAACCTTTCTGTCGAACAGGGGCTCGTTTCGAACATGGTCTTCCGCCTGGCATATGTGGGTACGGAGACTTATCACCAGTCGACGATCATCGATGAAAATCCCGGCGTCTTCTACGGCGCGGGCAATGCCAACAATGGAATCCGCGCGCTGGCGCCCACGTTTGGCGGAAACATACTTGACACCGTCAGTCCTGGAACCGCGAGCTACAACAGCCTGCAGGGCACAATCGAGCAGAAGCTTTCACACGGTCTGCAGTTCCAGTCGAACCTGACCTGGTCGAAGGCTATGGACGATACCTCTTCGTCGAACATCAGCTTCGGCTATAACGCAATCGGCGATCCTTACGATCTGGGCTGGAGCCGCGGCGTCTCGTCGCAGAACTTCCCGATCGTGTGGGTGAGCAACTTCGTCTACACCAGTCCGGCGCTCAGGGGCCACAACCTGCTGATGCGCGAGGCGCTGGGCAACTGGGAAGTGAGCGGCATCTACAACTGGTTTTCCGGCGCGGGACTCACCATCAGCGGCGGCGCCAACAGCAGCAACAACTCGTTTTCCGACCAGTATGAAGATCGCGCCGACCGTGTGCCGGGGCAGTCGCTCAATGTGAAGCAGGGCTCGCGCGCGCACTGGCTCGGCGAGTACTTCAACACGGCGGCATTCACACCAAACGCGCTGGGAACCTTTGGCGACAGCGGCAAAAACATCATGCGTGCACCCCACACGACGTATGGCGATGCCGGCATCGACAAGAACTGGCAGATCGCCGAAAGGTACGGCGTGCAGTTCCGCTGGGAGTTCTTCAATGTCTTCAATCACCCATCCTTCGGCTCGCCGGGCACAACGCTGACGTGGAGCAACTTCGGCGTGATCTCCGGGACCGGCTCCGAGCCTCCGCGCGTGATGCAGGGAGCGCTGAAGTTCAGCTTCTGATCAACGAAAGCCTCGTTATGCAGTCCGGGTCGCTCGGCCCGGACTGTTTTTTTCTGATTTTCTGTGCGTAGTGATTGCGAGCGGTCGCGCTACGGCCGGCGCGGCAGATGCACTTCAATGTGAACGCCTTTTCCAGGAGCGCTGCTCAGGTGAAATTCACCGCCGGAGCGTTCGATGCGCTCTCTCATGCCACGCAGGCCAAAGTGATGGCCGTTCTGCGTCTCGATTGCGTGGGGATCGAAGCCGCAGCCATCGTCCGATAAAGACAGCGTCAACTCGCGGCCCTGGTAAGCCAGGTTCACATCGACGCGCGTGGGACGCCCATGCAGAGCCGCGTTGAAGATGCCTTCGCGCGCCACCATCAGCAGATCGTGTGCAACAGGATGGCTGATGGTGAAAGGAGTTCCGTGAATGGAACAGCGGATGTGAAGATTGAACTCGCTGCCCACCTGGCGGGCGATGCTCTCCAGTTTCTCGCCCAGTCCACTGGCATCGCTGTCGGTCTTGCGCAGATTCCAGATCGCTTCCCGCGCTTCGTCAATCGTATTGCGCAACTGGATGCGCGCAAAATCCATCAGGCTTGCGCTTTTGCTCGCATTGGAGCCATCCATCGAGACCGCCTCAAGCAGCGCAGAGACGCCCGTGCATCCCTGGATCACGGTGTCATGCATCTCGCGGGCGAGCCGGCTGCGCTCTTCGAGTACCGACTCGAACCGCGCGCGCACCTGCCGCACCCTGTATTGATACATGCCGTAAATCAGCAGCGCGATGAAAAGGACGCACAGCGAGAGGAACCACCAGGTGCGATAGAAAAACGGCTGCTTCACGAGTGCGATCGAAGCTTCAGAGACAGCGCCAGGGTTGCCAAGCTCGAAGGTCTGCACATGGAATGAGTAATGGCCGGCAGGCAGGTTGGTGTAGTCGGCAGTACGCGCCTGCGTAGCGGTGCTCCAGGTTTTGTCAAAGCCATCGAGCCGATAACGGAAGCGCAGTCCGCCCTGGGAGCGGAGCTGGATCGGCGCATAGGAGAACTGCAGGCGGCTTACCGAAGGTTGCAATACGATCGACGCATTCAACGGAATCGCCAGGCCGTCTGCGAGCAGTGACTCGATGTGGAGCGGTGGCGGCGGCAGTGGCGCGCGTTGCGAAGGAGGAATATGAATGGGGCCCAGGTTGCTCGGGAACCAGACGTCGCCCTCCTGCGTGATGCATCCCGAGGATTGTGTTCCGCCGTAGATCTCCGTGTTGGCCGCAATATCGGCTGTCGAGTAAAAAATAAGTGAGAAGTGGCGTGGAAAGGTCTCGGCCTGCGCATCGAGCTCATGCCGGTTCAAAAGCGAGATGCCGTTGGGGCCGCTCATCCACAGGTGTCCGGCTTTATCTTCGAGGATCTGATAGATCGCGTTACCGGCTAGGCCATCCGTGGCCGAGTAATGTGCCAGCTTGCCATCACGATAGCGGTATAGCCCGTTGTTGCGCGTGCCAAGCCAGATGCCGCCGTCCGTGTCTTCGTGAATGGCCCATATCTTCGTCTGCGCAAGCGCGTCGGTAGCCGCGTCATGCAGAAATGCGCCGGCATGCATGTGACTCAGCCCACGGTCGGTGCCAATCCACAGATCGCCGCGCCGATCCTCAAGCAGGGCCCGCGTGCTGAAGTATGCGAGGCCGTCGCGCATCTGGTAGCTGACGATGCGCAGTCCCGTGCCATCTGCAATCACGTGATTGATGCCCTCGTCGGCAGCTACCCACATGCTGCCGTCACGGTCCTGCACCATGGCGCGAACGAAGTTGTTCGAGAGACCATCGCGCGTAGTCAAATGCACAACGCGATCCGCATTGATGCAGTAGAGCCCATCGCCATCGGTCCCCACCCACAACGCCCCCGAACGCGCGCGGTAGATGTTGCGCACATGCGCACCGCCAACGCCCGGAAGCGTGCGCGGCGTGACCACCTGGCCCTTCATCTGAAACAGCAGCGTGGAGCCGATCCAGAAGCTGCCATCCCGATCCTGATAGATCGTCCCGAAATCGGAGTCGTTGGCTTTGGGAAGAGAAACGATGCTCACCGCCGAACGGGTAAGGCGAACCATTCCGGTCTGCGTGCCGATCCAGAAGTTTTTCTCGCTGTCTTCAAAAAAATTCAGGATCGTATTGCTCGGCAGTGAAGACGGCGCGGTGATCTGCGTGAGTGCTCCGTCTTTCCATTCGAATACTCCCTGGCCGATGGTTCCAATCCAGAGAACGCCACTCGAGTCCTGCAGCAGAACGCGCACGGTGCCGGCAATGCCGGTGATGCGGTCGAAATTCGTGCGGCCGGGAAGCATGCGGTGCAGCCCTGACACCGTGCCCACCCAGATGGAACCGTCCGCTGTCTGCAGAATGGACTTGACGCGGTTCTGGCTGGCTTCTCCAGGCAGCATGTACTCCTTTGCGCGGCCGTTGTCGATGCACAGCAGCTTCGATCCGCCGGCCCAGAGGCGGCCTGCGCGATCGATGTAAAGTCCGTGCACCGCGAGCCCCGGAATATCGGCAGTTCCGTCCACTCGTACAAACCGGTCGCCTTTCAGGCGCAGCAGGCCATTGTCCGTGCCGGCCCACACGGTCCCACTCGCATCCTCCACAATCTTTCTTACAAAATCGTTGCTCAGGCCATCACGGGTCGTCCACGAGCGGAATTGCCCGTGTGCATAGCGCGCGAGACCTCCGCCTTCCGTTCCGATCCACAACGCACCATCGCGCGCAACCATCAGGCAGAAGACGCTGTTTTCATGCAGCGCAGGCGTGTTCTGCCGGTCAAAGACGGTGAAGTGCGCGCCATCGAAGCGCACCAGGCCGCCCGTGGTGCCAATCCACAGATAGCCGTCAGGGGTCTGCGCGAAGGCCTGCACGGTCTGCTCGGGCAAGCCGTCTGGCGCCTGCCACACGCGCCGCGCGTACGAGGCCAAAGCGTCTGCCCGCATGATCGCACAACCTGTTGCGCAGAGCAGCAGCCAGACAGCGAGCCTCAGAGTTCTTTGCATGGCGGCGCTCAGTATACGGCAAATGAATCATCGTGCGCGCGCGGAATTCTCGCGCCAATCCGACTTTAGGAGGATTCAAAAAGCAGGCGATGGAATTAGAGTGTTCTTTACTCACGCGTCGCGCTGTGTCTTCAAGCGAAATCGGCGCGCCCGGAGTCATGCGGAATGTTCTTTTCCTTATCGCCATTCCAGCAAGCGGCAAGATTCTGTCGTCAAAATCAATTTGTTTTTTCGGGCGCAGTTTGGCTCGCATGCGCCGGCGCAGCATCTGCTCTGCATGCGCAGGCCGGCACACCGATTCACATCGATGCAAGCCGGCCCTTTGTGCAGCCGGGCCCCGCGGCGTATCAGGAAGGCTCGGCGACATCGCCCCGTGGAATCACGTTAGGCGTGAATAGCCGCTATCTTACGCTCGATGGCAAGCCATGGCTGCCGGTGATGGGCGAGTTCCACTTCTCGCGTTATCCGCGCGCCCAATGGGAAGACGAAATCCTCAAGATGAAGGCGGCGGGCGTGAATATCGTGGCCACCTACGTCATCTGGATTCACCACGAAGAGATCGAGGGACAGTTCGACTGGAGCGGACAGCGCGACCTGCGCGCCTTCGTGCAGTTGTGTGCGCAACATGGATTGTATGTCGAGCCGCGCATCGGCCCCTGGGATCACGCCGAAGTGCGCAATGGCGGCCTTCCCGACTGGGTCGTCAAACAGGGCCCCACGCGCGAGAACGATCCGGTCTATCTCAAGGCTGTACGTGCCTGGTACGGGCAGGTAGCCGAACAACTGAAAGGGCTGCTCTGGAAGGATGGCGGCCCCGTCATCGGCATCCAGCTTGAGAATGAATATTCGAAGCGCGGCCCCAATGCGGGCGAAGCGCACATCCTTGAACTGAAGAAGATTGCCATCGAAAGCGGTCTCGATGTCCCTCTCTATTTCGTCACTGGATGGGACAATGCGGTCGTTCCGCGCGGCGCGGTGATTCCTGTCTATGGTGGCGGTTATCCTGATGCGCCGTGGGATGGATCGATTCGCAAGCTGCCGCCTGCCGAAGTGTATGCCTTTCGCTTTCAAAGCCGTGTAACCGCGAATGTGAATGCGGGCGATGAGAGTATGACAACGACACAGTCACGGCCGTGGGACCATTTACCTTATCTCACTGCAGAGATTGGTGGAGGCATTGAAGACACCTATCATCGCCGTCCGGTGATTCATCCGGACGACATCGCGACCATGTTTCCGGTCATGCTCGGGTCCGGCGTGAATCTCTATGGAACTTACATGTTTCAGGGTGGCGAAAATCCGGACGGAAAACTGACGACACTCCAGGAGTCGCAGGCCACCGGCTACCCGAACGATCTGCCCATCAAGTCGTATGACTTTCAGGCGCCGCTCGGTGAATTTGGCGATGAGCGCGAATCCTTCCGCAAGCTGAAAGTTTTTGAGTACTTCGTAAATGACTTTGGGATGGAGCTGGCACCGATGATGGTGCACGCACCCGATAAAATACCGAAAAATTCCGGTGATCTTTCCGTGCCCCGTGCCTCTGTGCGATCCAAGGGCGATGCGGGATTCATCTTCTTCAACAATTACGTGCGCAATTATGCAATGCCGGCTCGGCCCGCGACGCAGTTTCTCATTCAGCTTCCTGCCGAATCCGGCAATACTACGCAAATGCTTGCCGTGCCTCGGCAGCCGGTCGATATCCCTTCAGGCGCTTACTTCATCTGGCCCTTCAATCTGCGCGTGAACGGAGTAACCATCCGTTACAGCACAACGCAGCTTTTTACGCTGCTTGAGGGTGCCGGCAAAACCACGCTCTATTTCGAGGCGGTTCCCGGTGTTCCTGCGGAGTTTGCATTGGAAGCGGCAAGCATCCGCTCACTGCAGGCTTCGAGCGGCGAGCGGACCAGAAGCAACGGCGTAATTTATCTAAGCGGCATCAAGCCCGGCATCGCATCGGCCATCGACCTGATTTCACAGGAAGGAAAATCCGTTCGCCTTGTAGTGCTCACAGCGCGCGAGGCAGAAAGCGCGTGGAAAGTAAGGATCGACGGCAACGAGCACTTGCTTTTCACCAATGCAGACTTCTTTGCCGACTCAAGCGGCGGCTCACGCATCTGGTTGCAGTCGCGCGGATCAGCGCACTTCGAGTTCGCGATTACGCCTCCGCTCGCCACGCCACTGAAAGCGAGCCTGCCCCTGACACGCACTGCTGGAAATGACCGCGTCGAGCAGTTCACCGCGGAAGCGGCCGTGCGCAATATTTCTATCGAAGTGCGGAAGATTCGGCCCGCAGGTGAAGCGCCTCCAGTCAAAATCGGGCCGGCGCCAAGCTGGCGGCCGAATGGCGTAGCAGAAGCGCCTCCCGAAACAGAATTACCGCAAGCTGCACAGTGGTCGATCGCGATTCCGCCAGGATCGATGCAAGGACTCAGCGATGTACTCCTCGAGATTCGATATAACGGAGACCTGGCGCGGCTCTATGCCGATCACCGGCTTCTCGACGACAACTTCTACAACGGACAGCCGTGGTCTATCGGCCTGAGCCGGTTTCTCAATGCGCAGGGCAGCGGCAGCTTCGAATTGAGCGTTTTGCCGCTGCGCAGCGATGCGCCGGTGTATTTTGAGTTGCCGCAGAAACTGCAGTTCCCGCTCGGCGGGCAGATCGTGCAGTTGGAGAGCGTAAAGGCAGTACCTGAATACCAGGTGGTTCTCAACGCAGGTCAATAGCGGTGCATCTGAGCCTGCATTTGCAACTCAGGCTGAAGATGGCGCAAGCTGGAGTAATGCGATGGAAGAGCAGAACGGAATGAAAGAAGCTGCAAAAATCCGGGTTCTGATCGTGGACGACCACCCCATCATGCGCATCGGCATTGCGGCCATCATCGAGGCTACTCCTGACATGACTACCGTTGCGCAGACAGGAAGCGGCGAACAATTTCTCGAGCTCTATGAGAAGCATCTCCCCGACATCACCCTGATGGACCTGCGTCTTCCCGGCATCAGCGGCGTTGAGGCGATTCGCACTGTCATGGCGCGGCATCCCGGTGCCAAATTCGTTGTTCTCACGACATACGAAGGCGACGAGGATATTCACCAGGCCCTCGAGGCCGGCGCGCGCAGTTACATCATCAAGGGCATGCCGCACGATGCGCTGGTAAGCGCTCTGCGCCGCGTCCATGCCGGCGGGCGCTTTCTTCCTCCGCCCGTCAGCCGCGCGCTTTCGTCGCGCATCCCTAACTCCGGCCTGAGCGCGCGCGAGCGCGAAGTCCTGAACCTGATTGTGCGCGGCAGGAGCAACAAAGAGATAGCGGCCGACCTGGGGATCACGGAGTCTACAGTGAAGTGTCACGTGAGCGAGATTCTCATGCGTCTTAACGTCAATGACCGCACTCAGGCCGTAGTGACCGCACTTCAGCGCGGCCTGGTCCATCTGTAATAGCAAGACCGTTCCTTCGAAAATTCTGGAATAAGACGCAGTTGCTTCATGCGCTTGGTGTACTTTTCCATAAGGCTCTTACATTGCAGTCAATCACACCGGCAATCTGGCATACGGTTGTGGTTGAATGTGTAAGGCAGAAACGAGGGCGTCCCGGGCGCCCTTCTTTAGTGTGGTGAATCAGAAGTTCGTAGCATAAGTGGAAGCCCCGAACCGCAGGTCCCGCCAC
This sequence comes from Acidobacteriaceae bacterium, assembly GCA_030038195.1. GTDB lineage: Bacteria > Acidobacteriota > Terriglobia > Terriglobales > Acidobacteriaceae > Telmatobacter. The sequence continues at coordinate 9,859 of JASHPJ010000130.1, read as the reverse complement.
GGCGGATCTTTGACCTTCGACTCATTTGGGCGCAAAACGCGCCAAAATTCGCTCAGGATGACAGCTTATTTGTGATGCGAACTTCAGACTCAGGACATTAGGCTGTATCGACAATAATATAGATCGTCACTAAGTTGCTGATGGACCACGCAAGCACTGTCCTGAGAAATACAATTGCATTTGCATCTGAGCCTATACTGTCATCTCCGTGTGTGGTTGGGTGCCGTGGCCTGGAGATCGGCAGAGAAAGCACTTGACAGGGAGAAGATATTGATATATCACTTACTTTCGAGTGACGGTCTCGCGCCATTTCCAACTCCGGCGGGGCGGGAACGGTTGCTCGCTTTGCATCCGTGCGGGGGAGTACAACTTCAGCAGGAATGACACTTATGAATCGGAGACAATTTCTTGCATCAGCCGCGGCTTTGGCGGCAACTTCTGCCTGTCCGAGCCGGGCGCAGGCAGCGGAGAAATTTCGTGGGTTCCCTGCCTCGCTCTTGAAGAACGATCCCTATATCGAGAAGACGCCTGTACCCGGATATGACTGGGCTCCGTCGAGCGCTTACGAAGCCTTTGAAGACATGAAGTTCGGGGCCAGGATCCATTGGGGGATTTACTCTATCTGGCATCGCGGCGCCGAGTCATGGCCCTTTCTTGGTATGTCTTTTGAGGATCGCCAAACCTACAACAACCTTTACAAAACCTGGAATCCTGCTGGCTTTGATGCCGAGGGGTGGATGGATGTTTTCAAGCAAAGCGGCATGAGGATGTTCGCTTTCACCACCAAGCATCATGAAGGCTTCTGCATGTTTGATACCAGGACCCGGGTGAAGAACCGCGCCAATTGGACGGCCGCCGGAGGCCCGGCAATCGAATCCTGCGATCTCTCCTATTCCATCATGGAGACGCCATTTCGGCGGGATGTTGTGAAAGAACTCTGCGATGCTGCGCATAAGCGGGACATCAAGATCGATCTCTATTTTTCGCATCCTGACTGGTATGACGCAGACTTCCGGCCCTATGTGTGTCACCCGTTCCAGGTGCCTTCTTCAAAAGAGTGGATGGTCCAGGTCGATTTGGACATGACGCAGCAAAGGTTAGGCAGTCATGCGGTGATCGTTCCCGATCCTACGGATGCCGAGGTGAGGCGCATGATGGAGAGACATCGTGCACAACTGGTTGAGCTGTTAACCAACTATGGAAAGATCGACATGATCGATCTGGACATGTGGCTGGGACCGCGCGTCTGGCCTGCACTTCGCAAGACCGTGATGAAGATGCGCGAACTTCAGCCGCAGGTGATGTTGCGCGGGCGTGGCATTGGGAACTACGGCGACTACTATACCCCGGAGCGCGTGGTTCCCGGATCGAAAGAGGCGTCAGATAAGCCATGGTTCACCATCTATCCGCTGGGCACCGACTTTTCCTACGAGCCGGATGCTGCGAAGTACAAAGGCACTCAATGGATCGTGCACAATCTGGCAGACGCTGTGGCCAAGGGCGGCGGCCTGCAGGTTGGTGTCGGCCCCGATAGCCATGGCGAGTTTCATCCCGAGGCGATCCGCCAGATGAAGGGCGCGGGGGCGTGGTTGAAGGTGAGTGGTGAGGCAATTTACGCCACTCGTCCGCGCAGCGGCACGCTTTGGTCCGAAGGCGAGACGGTTCGCTACACGCGATCGAAAGACTCACGATTCGTCTACGCCATCCTGACCGAATGGCCGGGAACAGAGATTGTGCTCAAAACAGTGCAGCCTAAGGCCGGTTCGAAGGTGAATCTATTAGGCTCGAACGCGGGGTTGGCATGGAAATTCGATTCTGCCAAGGGGACAACCATTGCCTTGCCCGAGAATCTGCAGCAATCGGACAACAGACCCTGCGACTACGCATGGTGCATGAAACTTCAAGTGGCAGGAGTGTAGAAGGTGTTTCAAAACTTCCTTCCGCGTCCCCGAACCGTTCCCTCAGGAGCTAAAGACCGCCGTTTTATTGTTTTCATTGCGGCACCCTTCGACAAGCTCAGGGCAGGCTCGAAGCCGTGCTCTTTCAAAGCATCAAGTTTTTAGACAAATTCTTACAGCAACTGGAAAACTGCTGTAGGAGTGAGCACAGCAAATGCAACAAAGAGCCGCGGGCAGGGAGGGGATAGTCGCTTAACAGACTATCCCAGTGTCCTGAGTCTAAACTCGCAGCACTTGAATGCCAGCGTTCCGGAACGGCTCCAGCATCTCATCCGTAGTTCCCGTGTCGGTGATTAACACGTGCAGGTCGCTGGTTTGGCATATGCGCCAGCCGGCTACGACGCCGAACTTGGTGTGATCTACTACTGCAACCCGTCGTTTGGAGAGCTTCACCATAGCAAAGTTCAGATCGGCTTCTTCGGAATTGAAGCACGTGATACCAGAGTCGTCCTCAATACCATCGGCGCCGATAAACAGAGTGTGGATTAATATTTGCTGCATACTCTGAATAGCCGTCGGGCCCACCAAGGAAAACCAGTCTCCGCGGAGATGCCCTCCGGTCACAAAGACGTTCAGGTCCTTGCGCCGCGATAATTCCATCGCAATGTTCACTGTGTTCGTAACAATCGTCAGCTTGTGATTCAGAGGCAGGCCACGCACCACTTCCATCGTAGTGGTGCCGGGGGTGAGAGCGATTGTTTCTCCCCTGCCGACCAGTGCGGCTGCTGCTCGTCCAATCCGGCGTTTCTCATCCGCCATCTTCTCCAACTGCGCCTGAAATGAGTTGTCGTTTTTGAAAGGCTCGTAAAAGAGAGGTTCGATAGAAACAGCGCCACCGTGGGTACGCTTCAGCAGTCCCTCGCGAGCAAGCTGATCGAGATCGCGGCGGATGGTGACCGCCGTGACGCTGAACTCTGCGCTAAGCGAGTCGACAGTAACCTCGCCTGCCTGCCGGAGCTTCTCCAATATAACCCTAAGGCGCGATTGCTGCTTGCTCGGAGGAGCATCGATGGAATCCGCTGCTGTGGATGGAGTCTCTACAAATTGTGTCCGTTCTTTCACTGCTGTTTCTCCCACACCCGTTGAATCTCTTCGAGCGATCTTTCCCGTGTTTCAGGCACCCACTTCCATACAAAGAAAAACGTTAGCAGAGACACCCCTGCATATAACAAAAAGGCCGCGGGCGCGCCGAGCGCCTGCACGATGGAAAGAAAGGTCAACGTTACTGCAAGACATGCCGTCCACAGCGCCGTGGTAGCGAGGGACGTTGCGCGTCCCCGCAGGCGCATAGGAAAGATTTCCGCTATGTAAACCCAAACCACTGGGCCGAGTCCGACGGCAAAAAAGGCGACATACAGCAGCACGCTTGCGAAAACCATAGATGGACCGATTGATGAAGAGCGTAGCCCCAGAGAAAGGATGGCGAGCGAAATTGCCATGCCGCCGGAGGAAGTGAGAAGCAGGCTGCGGCGTCCCCAGCGATCAATCAGAAGCATGGCAACGCTGGTGCAAAGAAGATTGACTGCGCCGATGGCCACGTTCGCTCCGATGGCGCTCCTTGCTGAACCGTCCTGGAAGTGCTGGGTAAAAAGCACCGATCCGTAGTAAAGCACCGTGTTAATTCCAGTAATCTGCTGAAGCACGGCCAGCGACAGCGCGACAAAAGTACGCATCCGCATCGCAGGCGCCAAGAGCTCACTCGGGGCAGCGTTTTCTTCCGCGATGGCCGCTTCAATGGCAACGAGATCCGTGGAGGCATCGTCTTCGCCCAGAATCATTCTCAAGACCTCATATCCATCCCCGCGACACTTGCGCGCAATCAGCCATCGGGGGCTTTCAGGAATGAAGAGAAGGCCGATTAGAAATCCCACCGCAGGGATGATCGCAACAGCAAACATCCAGCGCCAACTCTCGTTACCCAGGGCGGATAGTTGCCAATTGGTGAAGAAAGCAACCAGAATCCCGATGACGACAGCAAGCTGGTTGAGGGAAACGAGCTGTCCTCTGCGGTGATGCGGTGCAATTTCAGAGATGTACACCGGCGTAAGCGTAGAGGCGATACCGATAGCGAGGCCGCCCGCCAATCGAGAAAGACAGAACTGCAAAAGGTTCTGCGCCAAGGCGCTCGTGAGAGCAGAAATGCCGAAGAGGAGTGCCGCACCGATCAGGCTCTTGCGCCGGCCTAGTCGATCACTGGAGGACCCCGCAACAGCGGCGCCGATAAGGCACCCGAACAGGAGCGAACTCGCGGCTATTTCGGTCAGCAAATTGGTGAGTGTAAATTGCGAGCGCAGGAAAACCAGTGCGCCATTGATCACGGCGGTGTCGAATCCGAAGAGCAATCCCGAGATGGCGGCCACGGAAGCCACGATTCCCGCAGAAAGGTAGGGCGACTTACCGGGTTCGCGTATCATCGTCTGTATTCCCCTTGGAATAGAGATTTTTGCCTTATTTAAAACAATTAATACTTGCTTTTTTAAGTTATTCAATAATAATAATGCTTGAAATGGTTGAAATCGTGTTTCGAATTAGGTATTCTCTTCAATGATGACTTTTGCGAAGGCGCTCATTGAAAATCAGCCGACTCTACAGTGGTTCGCCGGAGAATTGAGCGGAGCACCCGTTCACAAATCTGTGACGAACACAGGCCAACTCGCCGGATTCTTTCAAGACAAGGTTTCCCTTGCAGGGATTGATCCTGCGACCGTTGTTTACCGGGTAGAGTGGTGGGAACCGGTGTCGCCGACGGTGGAGGGAGGGCTGTTCTGGGGTTCAACGATCATCGAGCCGGGGCGCGTCGGGAATGAGTACTTTATGACCAGGGGCCATTTCCACACCATACGGAATCGCGCCGAATACTACTGTACCGTCCAGGGGAACGGAATGCTCCTTCTGATGGATGAGCTGCGGAACATAAAGGTGGAAATCATGTCTCCCGGCTCGCTTCACTATATTCCTGGCGGATTCGCACATCGCGCCGTCAATACCGGCGACACGGCTCTCTGCTTCTGGGCGTGCTGGCCAAGTGATGCAGGCCATGATTACGAAACCGTGGCCTCGAAGGGCTTCAGTGCACGGGTGCTCAGCAAAAATGGCAAGCCGGTATTGGTTCCGGAAGAAGCCGTAACAGAGGCGTAAGCCGTGACAGAGCACGAGATAGAAGATGGCCTTCGACCCTTGTCTCTCGATTCATCTTTGCGACGATTTGAGCTACCGGTACGGCAGCGGGATCTTCGGTCCGGAACCGGAGTACCGCCGGTTGGATGCAATCCGGAGGAGTCTTCGCGACCCTGATTGCCAAGGGCCCGACCCGGTGTACAGCATCGTCATGGATGTCGGGCGCGAGGAGCATCAGTCTGAGCTTCATCGCCGTATGCTCCTGTTTGGAGTCGTGGGCTACGCTGCGGGCCGCCTGGGACACGAACCGGTCCGCAGTCAGGGACATATTCATGCCGTAGCCCCACACTGTGGTTGGTCCACGCCTGAGATCTTCGAGATATGGGAGGGGCGTGCCATCATTTACGCGCAGGAGCGCGCAATGGACGATCCGGGGCGATGCGTGGCGGTCGAAGCGGGTCCCGGTGATCATGTGGTAGTTCCCCCAGGCTGGGCGCACTGCGTCATCAATGCGAATCCCGATGCAGTGATGCTCTTTGGCGCATGGTGCGACCGCCAGTACGGTTTCGATTACAGTGGAGTGCACGCCCATGGCGGCCTGGCGTGGTTTCCGTTGCTTGACGGCGTGGATACAATCCACTGGGAGCCGAATCCGCGCTATAAGTCCTCTACTTTGTCACTTCGCAGTGCGCGTCCATATCCCGAGCTTGGCCTTTCGGCATCCGTGCCGCTCTATGAACAGTTCGCTCGTAATCCAGAATCTGTGCAATGGGTATCGGATCCGGCACGCTTTGCCAATCTGTGGCCAGCATTCGAGCCCTGATCTGCATTGATCCTTTTTACTCCGGCCCGAAGATTGCGAAGACGGATTGAACCAGCCTAATTTAACCAGGCCATCTGTAGGAACTGAGGGTGCAGGCCAGACGCCCACTTGGTCTGGTTATCCCTGCCGTACAAATGCCTTGATGGTTCCGCAGGTTTTTCCTTCCGCGATGCCGTAGGGAGGGATCGTGTAACGACCCACCGAGGCCGGTACGATGAAGGTCTAGGCATAGTGGACAATGAATGGTTCGAACGCACCATCAAGGTTTTCCACGACTGCTTTCGCGCCTTGCAGCAATCGGAGCCGCAGGATGATACCGGAATGAATGGCTGTTTATCGTACATGCGCTCTCTCTAATCGTTCGCCCTCAATCAGCGGGATCGCGCCGAGGAGTGCGGCGTTGTTGCCCAGTTGCGCGGCTCGTACCTGGACCTTACCCCACGGTGTCCACGCACGGCGCACAATGTGCTCTTGAACAGACTTCACAATCAGATCGCCGCTCTGCATCACACCGCCCCCGTATACGAGCAACTCGGGATCGTAAGCATGAATAAGAGCGACTGCATTTGTGCCCCAGATTTGTAAGCAATGCTCACGTACCTGTTGCGCTACTGCGTCGCCGGCTCCGGCGCAACGAAAGAGGGTTTCGAAGTTCAGCTCCTCGCGTGCGAGTACGCTGTCTGCAAATCCCGGCCAGTTACGGCAGATCCCAGGGAGTGACCAGCCTGACGCCTCCGACTCCGCGCAACCGTTCCACCACATGTGCACTCTGCCCCATCAACTCGCAGAGGAAGATGACCACCAAGACATCCCGCCTGGAAATGCCTTCCCGTAAGCAAGTGGCCGCCAATCATCGCAGCACCGCCGATTCCAGTGCCCAGAGTTACCATGACCACGTCATCAAAGCCTGCCGCGGCGCCAGCATAACGCTCGCCCAGTAAAGCCAGGCGTGTGTCGTTTTCGAGGAACAACGATAAACCGAGCTCCTTCTGCGCCCAACCCCGCAGGTCGAGTTCGGGAGCATCCTCGTACTTGCCATTCACCGCGAGCACCCGGGCTTCGGCCTGGGAAACAATGCCGCAGAACCCCACCGCAAAGCCGGCGAAATCGCACAAAGGCAGCTTTTCCGCTGCCGCCAGGTCTTTCAACGTCTGTGACAGGATGGAGAGTGTGGTTTCCAGTCTTGCGCCAGCGCTGACCGGGATTGTCGTCAATCGAACGATGTTGCGCTGCCTCACGATCGCACAGTTGATGTGCCTGCCCCCGAGGTCGGCTACCAGGGCTCGCATCGAATGGTTTCTTCCTTTCCTGCTTAGGTCCTGCTTAGGGTGGTGTCATCAAATCCCGATTCCAATTGAGTCTCGTAGGATTCCGTAGTTTTGATTGATCTTCCATATAAAACAATAATATATTTTTGTATTTTACTATTTCGAACATAATAATATACTCTTCGTGGAATATTCAGGTAATTCGGCTTGTCAGGAAAGGAAACATTCGCAAACCCGCTGCAGCATGCGCGCGCTGCAAGATGTAGCCACAAGGCGCGGCGATTTACGGACATCGGCGTGTTTCTCATTTCATTACGTCGACAAGAAGTTACATCTTCAAAACGGAGATGAGGATGAATCGAAGAGAATTTCTAGGTTGGTCCACGTCAGCGACTCTTGGCATTGGATTATCAAGTGGGTTGCACGGTGAACCGCGTCAGGAGGAGACACCGGAACTCGAGGGTGGAACCGCAGGCGCCCACCGCACCACAATCGCACTCAATGGCCAATGGGATATTGAGGACAGTGTCAGCCCCGATGCGATGCCCAGCGAGTACACGCATAAGACGCCGGTTCCGGGGCTCGCGCACTCCGCCGTGCCTGCGTTCCCCGATGTGGATCAGTTTCAAAGCCGCCAACTGCTTTACAATCTCGTGGAGCAGGGACGGCTCTCGCAGGCGGAATACGACAAGCTTGGCAATGCGCCGGGTATCTCTCACCAAAAGCGCAACTACTTTTGGTACCACAGAACCTTCACTGCGCCGGCCAAGAATCAGGTGGCTCTGCTTCGCATCAACAAAGCGCAATTCGGAACGCTCGTTTTTCTCAACGGAGTGCGCATCGGTGAACATGATCCTTGCTTTACCTCGGTGACCTTCGACATCACTAAGGCCATCCACTGGAGCGGCTCAAATGAGCTCGTCGTCCGCATCGGCGCACATCCTGGCGTGCTGCCGCCCCATGTCATCGCCGGTACCGACTTTGAAAAGAACCGTTGGACGCCCGGCATCTACGACAACGTGACACTCATGACCATGAGCAATCCCGTCATCTCCGTTGTTCAGGTGGCGCCGCGTCTTGCTCAATCCGCCGCCCTGGTGCAGACAGAACTGCACAACTATGCCGACCACGCGATCGCCACCAAGGTAACCCAGCAGGCATTCGAGTGGAAGTCGCGCGCACGGGCTTCGGCCAGGATCGAAATGGAAGTTGACATTGCCGCAGGAGAAACCAAGACCGTCACGCAGCTTCTGCCAATTCCCAAGGCACATCTGTGGTCTCCTGAAGATCCATTTCTTTACACGGTCACCACTTCCACCTCTGGCGATACCGCAGTAACATGCTTCGGCATGCGCGACTTCCACTTCGATACCGTTACCCAGCGCGCGTATCTGAATGGCCGTCCCTACTTCTTGCGCGGATCGAACATCACCCTGCATCGCTTCTTCGAAGATCCAGATGTCGGCATGTTGCCGTGGGACGAGGAATGGTTGCATCGCCTACTGATCACTATTCCCAAGCAGATGCACTGGAATGCCTTCCGCTTCTGCATCGGGCCGGTTCCCGACCGGTGGCTGCAGATCGCCGATGAAGCGGGACTGCTCATCGAGAACGAGTACTTCGTCTGGGTTGGCAATCCCCGAAGCGGCGAGGATTTCAGCAAGCAGTACAACCTTGAGGAGATGACCACCGAGTACACCGAATGGATGCGCGACAACTGGAATCATCCCAGCGTCGCCATCTGGGACGCCAGCAATGAGTCCTGGCTCCCTGGCTTCGCAGACGTCATCAACAAGGTGCGCCCGCTCGATCTCTCCAACCGGCCATGGGAAAACAGCTACAACGGCCCCGCCGGATCGAATGATCCTGTCGAAGACCACCAATACTTATTCATTGTGACCGCAATGGGCGATTTGTGGTCCAGCAAAAACCGACCGCCTGATTTCAAGCTGCAGGATATGGAGTCGATGTTCGGCCCGCGAGATTCCGCCAACAAAACCGCCCATGCCATGATTCTCAATGAGTATGGATGGCTCTGGCTCAACCGTAACGGCTCGCCCACGCTGCTCACGCAACGGCTTTACCCCAAGCTCCTTCCGGGCGACAAGAACACCACCGAAAACCGCCTGGAGCTACAGGCCTACATTCTCGGTGGGGAGACGGAGTTCTGGCGTGCTTACCGGCACTATGCGGGCGTGCTGCACTTTGTCTATCTCACGGCCAGCGATCCCAAGGGCTTTACGGCTGATAGCTTCCAGGACATCAAGACGCTCGAACTGAATCCTTACTTCGCCAAGGAGATGGAGCAGGCTTTCAAGCCTCTCGGTGTCTATCTCGACTTCTGGCATCCCACGCTGACTACCGGTCAGCGCCACCGGTTCAACATTGCCATGGTGAACGATGAAGACCGGTCACGTACCGGCAAACTCCGGCTCTCCTTTGCTGACGCCTCAGAAAAGGAGATCGCAGGCGATGAGGTACCGTTCTCCATCGAGCCGCTCGGAGCCGAGACATACTCGTTCGAGATGAAGGTTCCTGAGTCAGTAGGTTCGTATTCGCTGCGGGCGATTGCCACACCCACGGACGATACCGGCAATCCGACCATCTCGCACCGCGACATCGTCCTGGAGGCAGAGACCGCGGCGGAGTAACTCACCGGCAGCAGGCTACGCTTCCGCGCGCGGCTAAAATAG
>JASHPJ010000129.1 GCA_030038195.1 Acidobacteriaceae bacterium | reverse complement strand
ATCCTGGGCGAGTACTGGCGAATTTTGTCGCAGTCTCCCATCACAATCCGATCTACGCAGACGCAATAGACGCGAATATCCCCGTCGCCGGGGCCGGCCGCGGAATCACGCCCGACGTCAAAAGCCGAGCGGGCGGCCGCAAGGAAGTCGTCGTGATTGGGTTTTCGGCTCAACGAGCGGGCCCTTGCACGCGCAAGGGCAGAATCCGCAACCGCTTTCGCCTCTCTCGAGCTGCAAGCGTGCTGCCACAGCTCCCAAATGCCACTCCTGAATTGTTCGGCGAAAACAACAATTTCCATCGACACCCACTCTACACGCGCGATTTTCAAATTCGCGCCGCAACCGCAGCCTGAAGACGAGTCAAGTTTGTTGGGGACCCTGTAGCCTTTGGCTCGCTCGCCTGCGATTGCATGAATCGCGCAGCCCGTGAATTAGAAAGCCCACGCGCGCACTGGGAATTTCCTGAAACAGTTTGTACCCCAAAGTTCCACCGATCAATAGTACGAAAGGGTTACTCTGGCCGGTGCCGACTCTGGCCAAATGGCCGAGGCGAATCATGCCGGTACGCTTGGTACCATCAGAAACATGTTGCGAGTAAAGAAGTTGGAGTCGCGCGCGCTGTTGCCGGCTGTGGCGCATCCGGGCGAAGATTTGGGCTACGACGTTTTTGCTCTGGAGGCAGTGACGCTGGCGCCGCGCGCCACGCTGAAGGTGCGAACGGGAATTGCCGTCGAGGCGCATCATCCGGCCACGGGAGAGCCGCTGGGGTTGCTGGTGCGCGACCGGTCGTCCATGGCGGCGCGGGGGATTGTCACGACCGGCGGCGTGATTGACGCCGGCTACCGCGGCGAGATCCTCATCGTGATGACGAACCTTGGCGATTCCGCTGTGGAGCTGAAGCCAGGCGAGAAGATCGCGCAGATGCTGCCGGTGCCGGTGCTGACCGGGGTGGTCAGGGAAGCCGAGAATCTTGAAGATTCCGTTCGGGCGGCGAAGGGGTTTGGCAGCTCGGGAAGATGAAGCAGCGAATCGGGACCAGGGATCGGCATCGAGGACTCGCGCCGATTTTCTCGGCTGCGATATGCAATGGGGCGCCTGGGCCAGGTGGCTACGGCTGAGCTGCGGCGCAGGAACCGTGCTTTCTGCGCGTGCGTATCATGAGAGCAGGATGCCGTTTCGAGAGGCCGTTAAACTCGCGCTGCAATCGCTTTGGGCCAACAAGCTGCGCACCATTCTCACGCTGATCGGCGTGGTGATGGGCGTGGCCTCCGTCATTATGGTCATCACGCTGGTGAATGGCGCCAACCGGTACGTGAGCACCAGGCTTTCGGGCTACGGGGCAGACGTATTCCAGGTGGCGCAAATGCCGAGCGTGATCTTCAGCGCCCAGGACTACTTCCGCTACCACAAGCGCAAGATCATCCGCATCGAAGATTACCGGGCAGTGCGCGGCGAGTGCAGGGAGTGCAGCACGGTGGGAGCGGCAATAAGCAGGTCCACCAACGTTTCTTACAACGGCCATTCGAGCAACAACACAGACGTGCGCGGCTACACGTGGACCATGCTGCCGCTGACCAATATCGATATCGCGCTCGGGCGCGGATTCACGCCCGCCGACGAGGACCACGCGACCCACGACGCCATTGTGGGCTACGACATCGTGGACAACCTGCTCGGCGAGAGCGACCCGATCGGCAAGGAGATTCGCGTTGATGGAATGCCCTACACCATCGTGGGCGTGGGCGATCGCCAGGGCAAGACGCTGAGCCAGTCGCAGGACAACTGGGTAGCCGTGCCCATCAGCACCTATCAGCAAACGTATGGATACAACGATTCGGTCGCCATCTATGCGCGCGTGGCCGGCGGGGCGCAGGCGATGGCGCGCGCCGAGGACGAGGTGCGCGTGCTGATGCGCGCCCGGCGGCACGATGCGCCGGGAAGCAACGACGATTTCGAGATCCAGACCAACGATACCTTCCTCGATATCTGGAAGCAGATCAGCTCGATCTTCGCCAGCGTGGTGCTGGGCCTGGCGTCGATCGCGCTGGTGGTGGGCGGCGTGGGATCATGAACATCATGCTCGTCAGCGTGACCGAGCGGACGCGCGAGATCGGCGTGCGCAAGGCCCTGGGCGCCAAGCAGCGCGACGTGCTGCTGCAGTTTCTCATCGAGGCCGCAACCATGGCCGTCGCCGGCGGAGCGATCGGCGTGCTCGGCGGCATTCTGGTGGGCAAGCTGATCACGGTCGTGATTGGGTTCCCGACCAGCGTGCCTTTGTGGGCCATTTTTCTGGGATTGATGCTCGCCGGCGGGGTGGGCATCTTTTTCGGCGTATACCCGGCAAGCAAGGCCGCAAAGCTGGATCCGGTGGCCGCGCTGAGAGCGGAACTGTGAACTACGAACTGTGATGAAGCGCGCCGGTCAAACTCTCGAATCCGCGAAGATGGCGCTCGATACCCTGTGCGCCAACAAGCTGCGCTCCGGGTTGACCATCCTGGGCATTGTGATTGGCGTTTCCACCGTGATTGCCATCTCGTCGATCGTTAACGGCATCGACATTCGCGTGTCGAGCTTTATCAACTCGCTGGGATCGAATGTCTTCTGGGTGGGGCGTCTGCCGTTCATCGGAGTGCGCCCGACGGCGGAGATGCTCGCGCGCAAGTATTTGACCGTCGATGACGGCAGGGCGCTGCGCGCATTGCCCCACGTGATTACAACCGACATCGAGGGAGACTACATCAAGGCCTTTCAGGTTGGCGACGTGAGCGCGAGGTATAACGGCAAGAAGGTTGCGGGAACCATTCTGGCGGGAGATTTGCCCGAGGTCATGGACGTGACCGACCTGGCGCTGATCCAGGGGCGCATGTTCACCGACGCCGAAAATGCGCGTGCCGCGCATGTATGCGTGCTCGCCCATGACACCTGGGAGGAACTGTTCGGCGACCAGCCGGCAGTGGGCAAGCAGATAGCGGTCGAGTCGGGGCTCTACACAGTGATCGGAGTGCTGGACAAGCGGAAACAGCCGTTCGGCAGCGGCAAGAATCCGCGGGACAATGTGATCGTGTTTCCCTTCAACACATTTCACAATCTGCACCCGGAGGTCCAGGATCTGACGCTCATCGTGAAGTACGACAGCCCGAGGAATAAGGATCTGGTGGAGGAGGAGATTCGCGAGCTGCTGCGCATTCGCCGCAAGGTGCGCGTAGATAAGCCGGACGATTTCGAGATCATGGGGCCGGATTCTCTGAGCAGGCTCTGGAATCAACTGACGCAAGGCCTGGTCATCTTCATGATCGCGGTCTCGAGCGTGGGCCTGATGGTGGGCGGCGTGGGAGTGATGAACATCATGCTGGTGAGCGTGACCGAGCGTACGCGCGAGATCGGCGTGCGCAAGGCGATTGGCGCCGGCAAGCGGAATATCCTTGCCCAGTTCACCACCGAGGCGATTACGCTGTGCTCGATCGGAGGCATTCTGGGAATTCTGCTGGGATCCATAGTTACGTGGATTGTCTATCTTCTGCCCATCGGGCTGCCGGCTACGGTTTCCACGACGTGGGTGCTGATTGGCCTTGGAGCATCCTGCGTCATCGGGCTGCTGTTTGGAATCTATCCGGCGTGGAAGGCGGCAAACCTCGACCCGATTGAGGCGCTGCGATATGAGTAACTGCTCAGCGTGGCTCGCGCAGGACCGATGTTGGCGAGTTTAACGCCCGTTCGAAGGCAGCTCTCTCTCATTCTCAGGCGAAAAGCTAGAGGCGAGAGGCTGTATTCTGGCTTTTGTGATGCCGCACGCCCTGGCGCAGGCCGTGGAGATCGCGACGACGGCGCTGGCCGTGGCCGGGATGGGATTTTTTCTGGCGGCGCTTGTGGCGGCGCGCGTGTTTGTGCGCGACCGGCATGCACCGTACGCGGAATATTCGCCCGGCGTCAGCATTCTGAAATCCCTGAAGGGGCTCGACCCCGGCATGATGGATGCCTTTCGCAGCCATTGCCGGCAGAGCTACGTGGGCGAGTTCGAGCTGCTGTTCGGCGTGTCGTCGCCCGACGACCCAGCAGCAGAGGCCGTGCACCAATTGCAGGCTGAGTTTCCGGAGCGCGCGATCCGGCTGGTGGAGTGCCCTGAGCGGCTGGGCGCGAACGGCAAGGTGAGCACGCTCGTACAACTCGCCGCGCAGGCGCGGTACGATGTTCTGCTCATCAACGATTCCGACATCACCGTGAGCCCGCATTACCTGGAGCGGGTGATGAATTGCTTTGCACCGAATGCGCAGGACACAGCGAAAACACAGAAGCCCGTGGGCCTGGTGACGGCGCTCTATCGCGGGCGCGCCCACGGTACGCTGCCTTCGCGGCTGGAAGCGCTGGGCATTGCCACGGAGTTCATGCCCGGCGTGCTGCTTTCGAAGATGATCGAACGAGGGCTGCGCTACGGGCTTGGCTCGACGCTTGCGGTGCGGCGCGAGGCATTGGAGAAGGCAGGCGGGTTTCTGCCGCTGGTGGATCATCTGGCCGACGACTACGAACTGGGCGCGCGCATCGCGCAGGCCGGATATCGCGTGGAGGTGTGCGCCGAGGTGGTGGAGACCAGTGTGCCGGCATACCGCTGGCGCGGGTTCTTCGACCACCAGTTGCGCTGGCTGCGCACGGTGCGGTGCTCGCGGCCGGCCGGGTACGCGGGCCTGATCTTTACACACGGGCTCGCGTGGGCTCTGCTGAATGTGCTGGCCAGCGGATTGAGCCCGCTGAGCCTGTGGCTGCTGGGATTGAGCTTTTTCCTGCGGCTCGCGCAGGCCATGGCCGTGGGCGCCGGGGTGCTGGGCGATCACGGCGTGCTGGCCAATCTGTGGCTGCTGCCGCTGCGCGACGCGATCGCCTTCGGACTTTGGGTGGGAGGCTTTGCGGGCGACACGATCGTGTGGCGCGGAGAGCGGTTTGCGCTGAAGGACGGGAAGCTGGTGAAGACGCAGCCGAGTTAGCGGAGTTCGGCAGACAACACTCAGTCTCCTACGGTTGCGTCGGTTTCTTCGCGGGCGCGGATGGCGTCGTAATCGAAGCTGAGACATGCGCCGAGCTCGTTGAAGTCCTTTTCCCAGCGCGGGCGCTCTTCTTTGGGCAGGACAGTGAGCGCGTGATCTGAGTTGCGCAGAATCTCGTACCAGATGTTCTGCGCCTGCCAGAGATTCAGGTCGAAGGGCAGTTCCGTGAGCGTGCGGGCGAGGCCCAGCGCGCGATCAAGCATTTCCAGCGAGCCGGAGGACATTTGCAGCTCGACCATGGCGCGCTTCATGCGCCGGTCGGCGATGTAGGAGAGATCGGCGGTTTCGAGAGGCACCGCGTCGGCTTTGGCCAATGTGAGGAACGAGCGCAACTGGGCAAGATCGATGGGGTCGCCCTCAAGCGCGCGGCGCAGACCGGCGTTGATGGCGAAGCCTGCGGCCAGCGTGAGCGCAGGCGGCTTGGGCAGTCCCGCTTGTGAAAGATAGTGCAACAGGCTGGCGTGGTCCTGGTAGATGGTGGTGAGCGAGCTCTCGATATCCCAGAGGGTGGAGTTGAGGATGAGATGCACGATGCGGCGCTGATCGTCGCTGAAGAGCGAGGTGAGCGAGTAGTCGGCGTGGCCGTAGAAGCGATCGAGCAGGCGAATGACTTCAGGGAAGTCGGCGCGTTGCACGTGACCGGCGGCGTCGGCGGAGAAGGATTCGAACGCGACGGCGCCGGAGTCGTCGTAGGCCTTTACGGCGGCGGTAATGTTCTGATCGCCGAAATGGAGAACCGCAAAGGAGAAACTTTGCGCGCGGCCGGTAATGGCGCTGGCCACATGGACGCGGCCGAGAGCCAGGCGGCCGCGGCCAGAGGTTTGAATCTCATAGGAGATGCGGCGGATGCGGTAGCAGTAGAGGTCGGTTTCGTCAGCGAACGAGGAGAAGACCG
>JASHPJ010000128.1 GCA_030038195.1 Acidobacteriaceae bacterium | reverse complement strand
AACTCGAGCTCGCTCGTAGCCGGCCAGCATGTATCCATCGGCGGCCCGGCGAGCGGCGCAGCGAGTGCCAGCGACGTCACCGCCGAGCGCGTGGTACTGGGCGACTGGGGCTTCAACGGCACGGTTGTCACAGGCAGCCAGAACGACAAAGGCGCTACGTTCCAGATGAAGGTGAATGGCTTTGCGGGCGTGCTCATTCCTGAAACCATCACCGTCTACCTGGGCAACAGGTGCGACTTCCGCTACGGATTCGGTTCGTTCGGCGATCTGGGTAATGGAACGAATATCCGTGTCGTCGGTCTGCTGCTCAAGAACTCAACCACCGGACAGGTTGTGCTGCTGGCGCGGCATATTGACGGGCCCGACCTGACCGACTTCACCACGGTCAACTTCTAGGGCAGTTCCAGGGTTTGCGTGCCCTTTTGCAATCGAGCAAGATGGTTTTTCTTGAGGGAAAAGCCACTCCATCGCAACGGCTCCACGGCATAGCAACTCTGGAACTGCTTTAACCGCTGTCCACATCCACTTTTACGCCGGGGTCTGAACCGTGGGCTCCGGCGATTTTTTTGCGTGGATGCGTGCGCTCTGCTTGTTGTCCTTGCCCCAGGTCCAGTACATGCCCACGTAGGCGTAGTTTTCGGTTTGTCCGGCAACGGAGCGGCCATAGCAGAACAGGAACTGCTCGTTGGGATTCCTGAAGTGGTAGTAGCCGCCGATGTCCACCATCGCTGACGCCTCGGTCTGAGGTGCGGCTTGGCCCTCGCGGCCGTGCGCGAAGATCTCGGCGCCCAGCTCCAGCCGCTCGCTGATCTCCCGCTTCACCAGCCAGCCGGTATAGGGAAAGTTACGATAGCCGGTCTGCGGAACCACTTCGTAGCCACCGCCCCCGTCAAAGAGCCACTTGCCGCTGTTCTTCTGCAGCCAGATGGGCAGCTTGTACCAGACCTTGCCGATGCCGAGGCCCCTGTCGTAGTTGCCCGTTGGCATCTCGAACATGGTGAAACTGCCGATCTGCGGCATGTGCTTGCCTTCCTTGATCCATGCTACCTTCGCACCCAGCTCCATATCGGTGAGGCCGAAGGTGACCGGGCCTGTTCCGCTTGGGAGATAGACGGGGTCGTTCAGCGGCGCCGCGAATCCCCAGGGCAGGATGGCGTGGAGTTGCACGCGCGGGAGCGCGCCCCAGTTGAACTCGATGGCCGGGCCAGTGGAGTCGATCTCGACGGGCGTGCCATCCATGCCGCCAAAAATATAGAACTCGTAGTGGTGCAGATCGACGGGCACCGGATCGTCTGTCTGGTAAGGCGGGCCTTGTGCGCGCAGCGTTGTTACAAACGCGAGAAAAAACAGAAAAAGCGCCGCTCCGCTCCCGATGCCGTGCGTGGCCATGGAGGATTTTTGTCTGCCATGGAGCCAATGGAAGGCACGATGAGCCATTCGTTCGCGACTATATATCGAATTTCGATAACAAGCAAGCCGTAGCACGGCGCAGATTTCTTGAAATGGCGGTATAGTGAATCCTGTGACGGATCATGCGCGCGATCTCTTTTCCGGTCTCATTCGAATCCATGTGCTTCTGCACGCCGTGCAGAAACCCATCTTCGGCCTGGCGATGATGGAGGAGCTGAGGCGCCATGGCTATCGCATCGGTCCGGGAACGCTCTATCCATTGCTGCATGGCCTGGAGCGCTCCGGGCTGCTGAAATCGATCTTCGCGATACAACGCACGGCCGCAGGCGCAGGCTCTATCGGATCACGCCGGCCGGCCGACGCGCGCTCGCCAAAGCCCGCGTGAAGGTGGACGAGCTCTACGAGGAGCTGCACGAGGCTCATCCGAAGGTGAGACGGAGAAAGAGCTGAACAAAACTATAGCATTTTCGGAATGGGTGTAGACCGAAAGCACACGCTCAAGTGGCTTTTTCCTTAAGAAAAAGCCACTTGAGCGGCTCTCAAAAAGTCTACATGTATTCCGAAAACGCTCTAAGCGGCGCGAACGAAGCCATTATTCATGGCTTCTATTCGCGCCGCTGGTGAACTCACAAGTTTAGCGGTGGTGCCCGCCGCCGGAGTGTCCGCCACCGGAGTGTCTTCCACCACCGCCGAAGTGCCCGCCTCCACCTCCGCCGAAGTGACCGCCGCCGGAGAAGTGAGGCGCAGAGTAGTGGGGCGCTCCGCCGCCCGAAAAGTGTCCAGCTCTGAAGCTCTGCGCCTTGCCGCCGCTGAATCCACCACCGCTAAAGCCGCGGAACCCGCCGGAGGGCTCATTACGCGCGAAGGCTTCGCCGCCATACGTGCTGCGGCCGCCATACGAGAAGGAGCGCGGCGCATAGCTTTGCTGCGGGGCGCGATAAGCAGGCGCATGAAATGATGGCTCGCGATAGGAGTTGTAGGGGCTGGAGTAAGTCATGCCTGGCCTGCCGGAGTAGATCTGCGCCGGCCGGTTCCCATAGCCATAGCCGGAGCGTCCGTAGCTGCCTTCGCCGGTGTAGGTCTGCGGCATCCGGTTATACGCCGTCTGGCCGGGCATCTCGGGATGCGTATAGCCATTGCCGCGCGCGAAGCCCTGTCCTTGGCCGCCGTAGTTATAGCTGGGCCGTTGCAATGCATTGCCGCGCGCAGAGTTGAAGCCACCGCCGAACCCGTAGCCGTTGCCTCTGCCGGCTTCCGGCATTGGACGCCCCGTGAAGCTGCCTGCCCTGCCGCTTTCAGGCAGCGCGTGGCCGCCCAAACCTGCTGCGTTTCTGCCATATCCCGGCATAGCATGGCCGCCGTAGCCAGACCCGCCGTAGGCGCGCGGACCGCCGTGCGGGAAGCCCCAATCGGCTACGGTGCGGCTGTGCGAGGAATAGAAGCCATGATTGAAGAAGACGGCGTGGGCAAGCCAGTTCATGCCCCAGCCCATCCAGCCAAAGGGTGCGAAGGCGTTGAGCGCGCAGCCCAGGCCGAAGTGGATTCCCAGACCAAGGTAGTCACCGAAGAGGGAGAATCCCGGATAGGCAACGACCGGCGCACCGTAGATTGCCCACGGATCGTAGGTGGGCACGTAGACCACCTCGGGATCGGACGGCGCAATGTCAATGTAGCCCTGGTCGTCGGTTACCTGCTCCTGGGGCGTGGACTCGAGGTTGCCCGCCTGCTGCGCGCGCTGGCGCAGCACCTGCACGGCTTCCATCACGTCCTGCGGCTGGTTGTAGTAGGCGTTGCCCAGCGCCGTGGTCCATTGCAGGTTCTGGTTCATCATGTCCAGCACCTGCGGAAACGCGGTGAGCGCCTTGATGCTGGGGTCCCAGTTGGCCTGCGCATTGGCTCCGGCGGCAATCTGGTCCGGCGCGCCGTAGCCCTGGGCCCGCATCTGGTTCACCCACTGGTCGGCCGAGGCTACCTCAGCCGGATACGTGGAGGCGGCGAGAATCTGCGCCAGCAGATTGTCAGGATAAAGCGCGACCGGTGCGAGAAGCTGTTCGAGATCGCCGGCGCCGAGCGGCGGCTGCGTGGGCGTGGGCTGCTGCGGCTGGGTGAGATCATCGGGCGCGTAGGGCTGGCCGGCATCAGCTTGATCCTGCGGATATTGCGGCTGCTGTGCGTACTGCGGGGAGCCCTGCGGCGGTTGATACTGGGGCTGAGCGTACTGCGGCTGCGTGTATTGCGGCTGCTGATACTGCGGCTCCGCGTACGGTTGCTGCTGCGGATAGCTGTACTGCTGCGCAGGCGCACTGTACTGGCCGGGATACTGGGGTGAGTAGCCGTAGCCGTAAGGCTGCTGCGCCGCCAGGCTGGCCGCGGCCAGCGGCAGGGCCAGGAGCGCGACCGCCAGACCGACGGGCCTACGGGCGGGGTTGCGGGTGAAGGCGCTGGGGGAGGGAAGATCGACCGGCGAAGGTGCAAAGCAGGAACGCCACGAAACGCACAAATCCAAACGAGGTTTCATAATACCTCCGGCGCCGCATGTACTGCGTTTGCCAGCCCTCGCCGGCTTTGCGGCTGCTCGTTGCAGGCCGCCCCAGGGGAGGGTTGATCAATCTGACACCGGCTGGGGTGGATAGTTTCGGAAGCGGAGAGGAATAGTTTTGGGGTGGCACGCTTCTCAGGCTCAGGATTGCAGCCAGGCGGTGCAGGAAGGAGGGAATATCCCGGTTGCCCTGGGTGACGGCTACGACTTTGTGCAGAGCTTTGCGCGGACGGGGATTACCCGGCGAGTTGTTTCTTTACCAGCTCGCTTACGGTGCGGCCTTCTGCGCGGACGCCCGCGGACTGGAGCTTGGCCTGCACGGCCTTCATCGCAGGACCCATATCCTTCGGGCCAGGTTTGTGGCCGAGCGACGCAGCGACCTCGGCGATGGCGTCTGTCACCAGCGCGGCCAGCCCTGCTTCGTCAAGGGCCTTGGGCAGGAACTCCTCGATAATGACAATCTCGACGGCTTCTTTCGCGGCCAGCTCGGGCCGGTTGCCTTTGGTGAACTGCTCGATGGAATCGCGGCGCTGCTTGATCATCGAGGCTAGCGCCTGCTCGCTCTCGGCCTGGGTGAGCAGCTCGCGTTTTTCGATGGCCTTGTTCTTGAGCGCGTTCTTAATCAGCCGCAGCGTGGTGGTGCGTTCCTGGTCGCGGGCCTTCATGGCCGTCACAATCTGCTGACTGACAAGAGCTTCGAGTGCGCCTGCTTCGGTCATCGTCCGTCCCTCACCCACCGATTTTAAACGTTCACCGCTCGTAAAGTGCGGGCCGCAAGGTCTATCCATTGACCGTCCCATTTCCACAGTATAAGTGATTCACAAAAACCATAAATTTGTGTATTCTGTGGTTTGTAGATCGGCACCAAGCTGGTCCATCGAGGGAAACATGATCCGTAAAACTCGCCTTTATACACCCGGACCTACCCCGCTGCTGCCGGCGGCGCAGTTCGCCATGGCCGCGGCCGACATGCACCACCGCACCCCCGAGTTTCGCGCACTGTTCCAGAAAGTGCTGGAACAATTGAAGATATTCGTCGGCACGCAGAACGATGTGCTGCTGCTTTCAAGCTCGGGAACGGGTGCGATGGAGGCAGCGGTCACCAATCTGACCTCGCCTGGCGACAAGGTGCTGGTGCTGACAGCGGGCAAGTTCGGCGAGCGCTGGACGGGGCTGACCAAGGCCTTTGGCTGCGTACCGGATGTGGTTTCGGCTCCTTATGGGCAGACCTTTGACCTGGCTGAGGTGCGCGCGGCGCTGAAGCCGGAGCATAAAGCGGTGTTTGTGCAGGCCACGGAGACTTCGACCGCGGTGCGGCATGACATTGAGGCGATTGCCAAGCTGATCAAAGAAGCAGGCAGCCAGGCGCTGCTGGTCGTCGATGGCATCACCGGCCTGGGCACTACGCACTTCGACGTGGACGGCTGGGGGATCGACGTGCTGATCGGCGGCTCGCAGAAGGCAGTGATGATTCCGCCGGGGCTGGCCTACCTGAGCGTGAGCGAGAGGGCGTGGACGGCGATGGAGACGACGAAGAATCCGCGCTACTACTTCGATCTCCGCAAGGAGCGCAAGAACGCCGCCAAGGGCGAGAGCGCGTATACACCGGCTGTGGCGCTGATCGCGGGCCTGGGCGCGGCGCTGGACTACATTGCCGGGCAGGCGGGCGGCGATCTTGAAAAGGGCCGCATTGCGCTGGTGAACAATGCGCAGGTGAATGCGGAGGCCACGCGCGCAGGGCTGGTGGCGCTGGGCTTTACGCTGTTTGCGCCGACGGCTCCCGCGGCGGCGGCCACGGCAGTGGCCGTGCCCGAGGGGATGGATTCAAGCGACGTGGTGAAGGCGCTCAAGATGCGGTTTGCGCTGGTGGCAGCAAATGGCCAGGGCGAGATGAGGGGCAAGCTCTTCCGCGTGGCGCATCTGGGCTTTTTCGATTATCTCGACACCATTGCACTGCTGGGCGCGATGGAACACATCGCGAAAGACACGCTGGGACTGCCGGTGAAATTCGGGCAAGCTGTGGCGGCGGCGCAGGAAGTGTATGCCAGCACGACGAAAGCGTAGTTAGCGGGGTTAGCAAAGACATTTATTCGAATGCATGCTAACTCCGCTAACATCGCCGGCGACGCTAACTCCACTCCAGAACCACGCAACTCAATCGGAAGAACCACATGGCAGAACTGAGCTTCGGAGAAAAGCTGATCATCGCGCGCAGGCAGCTTGATCTCTACCAATACGAGATGGCGGAGCGGCTGGGGGTGCATCCCAACTCGCTCACCAAGTACGAGCGTGGCGAGGGCAAGCCGCACGCGGCGGTGGTGCGCATGTTTGACCTGTTGTGCGAACAGGCGGGCATTCGCTTTGACGAGTTCGAAAGCGGGCAAAAACAAAAGGGGAAGGCGATGAAGATCGTTCTTGCGGAAAAGGTTTCTCCGGCGACGCTGGCCGTGTTTGCGGCCGAGCCGGGTTGGGAGGTGAAGACCCATGACCAGTTGATCGATGGATTGCCCGCGGCACTCGCCGAGGCCGACGCGCTGGTGGTGCGCTCCGCTATTCAGGTGGACGACGCACTGCTGGAGCATGCGCCGAAGCTGCGCGTGATTGGTCGCGCAGGCGTGGGCGTGGACAACATCGACGCCGATGCGGCGACGCGGCGGGGCATCGTGGTGATGAACACGCCGGGCGCAAATGCCGTGGCCGTAGCCGAGCTTACCATCGGCCTGATGATCGCGCTGGCACGCAGGATTCCCACGGCGACGAGCACCATGCACGCCGGCAAATGGGAGAAGAAGAATCTGCAGGGCTCGGAGCTGCGCGGCAAGACGCTGGGCATTCTGGGCCTGGGCCGCATCGGGCTGGAAGTGGCGAAGCGCGCGCGCGGATTCGGCATCGAGATCATCGGCGCCGATCCGTTTGTTTCGGTGGCGGTGGCGCGCGAGGCGGGCATTCGGCTGGTGCAGCTCGACGAGCTGATTGCCAGCTCCGATTACCTCACGCTGCACGTGGGACTGACGCCGCAGACCTTGGGGGTGATCAACGCGAAGTCGCTGGCGGCGATGAAGAAGGGCGTGCGCATCATCAACTGCGCGCGCGGCGAGTTGGTGGATGACGCTGCGCTGGTGGATGCGCTCAAGAGCGGTAACGTGGGTGGCGCGGCGCTCGATGTGTTTACTGTAGAACCGCTGAAGGACTCGCCTTACTTCGGGCTCGACAACGTGATTCTCTCGCCGCACATCGCCGGATCGACGGCCGAAGCACAGGAGGCCGTGGGTGTGCAGATCGCCATGCAGGTGCGCGAGTACCTGAAGCTGGGCGTGGTGCAGAACGCGGTGAACCTGCCGTCGCTGAGCCACGAGGAGTATGTGCAGCTTGCGCCGTACATCGATCTTGCCGGCCGGCTGGGCGCGTTTCTGGCGCAGGCGGGCAAGAGCGGCATCGAGGCCATTCACCTGGTGTATGGCGGCACGCTGGCCGAGGGCAAGACCGAGCTGGTCCGCAACGCGGCAATTGCCGGGCTGCTGCAGGGCTCGGAGAATGTGAACCGCATCAATGCGGCGGCCGTTGCGCAGGAGCGCGGCATCCGCGTGCACGAGGAGAAGGAAGAGAGCCATCGCGGCGGCGCGGCTACCGTGCTCACCGTGGTGCTGCACACGGCCGCGGGCATCAGCAAGGCAACGGGAACCGTGATTCACGGCGAACAGCCGCGGCTGCTCGAGTTTGACGGCATCGACATCGAGACGCCGCTCGAAGGCAACCTGCTGGTCTGCCGCAACCTCGACGTGCCGGGCGTAATCGGCAAGATTGGCACGATTCTCGGCCAGCAGGGGGTGAACATCGCCAACTTTGCGCTGGGCCGCGAGCGCGCCGGAGCCAGGCCAGTGAAAGCACTGGCCGTGGTGCAGGTGGACGAACCGGTTTCAGCCGAAGTGCTGGAAGCGCTGAAGCCCATCGAAGCGCTGCTTGAGGCGACTCCCGTCACGCTGCCGGAAGCCGGTTTCTGATGCATGTAAGCAACAAAAACCACCGCTGGCCAGCGATGGCTTTTTGTTGTGCAGAAGCAGAATTTACGCGCGGCTCATGTAGGCGCCTTCGCTGGTGTCGACGCGAATCTTTTCGCCTTCGTTGATGAACGGCGGCACCTGGACCACCAGGCCGGTCTCAGTCTTTGCCGGCTTGGTCACGGAAGAAGCGGTGGCCGACTTGAGCCCCGGCTCGGTCTCGATGACAGTCAACTCCACAAAGCTGGGCAGCTCGATGCCTACCGGCACGCCGTCATGGTAGCTCACCTTGATCTGCAGGTTGGGCGTGAGGTACTCGATGGCGTCGCCGAGCGTGGAGCCCTTGAGTACGGTCTGCTCGTAGTCCTCGGGATTCATGAAGTAATAGTCGTCGCCGTCGGAGTAGAGAAACTCCATCGCCACTTCGTCCACCACGACCTTTTCGATGGCGTCGGCGGAGCGGAAGCGGTGCTCGAACATGGCACCGGACTTGAGGTTGCGCAGCTTGGCCTGGATGAAGGCGCGCAGGTTGCCGGGCGTGCGGTGCTCGACCTTGAAGACCAGGTGAAGCTGGTCGTTGTGCTTGATGATCATGCCCGGACGCAGTTGAGTGGCGGGAATCGCCATAAAATCGAGATCTCCTAGCTTGGCTTTGATTCTGACCGGCGGCTTCCTGGCCACTCACGCAGCGCCTGGTGGGGCAACTCAGGCTGAGTGCGGCCGTGTGGCTGTCATGCGGAAGAGGCTGCGGTCCATCTTTCAATTGTAGCCCAGGAGCACAGAGGGCGCGTGCGGCGGCTACGCATGAAGGACAAGCGCATAAACGGGCAACGAATGCCCGGGTTGTGTGCGTTTCCGGCGATGGTCACGATTGTCCTAAAGTAACCTTTCTGCGAACTAGGTGTTTGCTTCATTGCGCCTTTAGAATCGCTAGGGAAGGAACGCGCTCTTTGCTTTCCGGGAGCACCGTAGGCTGATTTGCAGTACCTATCCCCCGATCGCCTGATCGGAAAAAGGAGTTCCTCAATGAAGAAAGCCCTGATCACGGGCATTACCGGCCAGGACGGAGCCTATCTGGCGGAGTTTTTGCTCAAGAAAGGCTACGAGGTCCACGGCATGAAGCGCCGTTCCTCACTTTTCAATACCGACCGCATCGATCACCTCTATGAGGACCCGCACGTCTCCAGCCGCCATCTGATCCTGCACTACGGCGATCTAACCGAATCAAGCGGTTTGCTGAGGGTGGTGCAGGAGGTGCAGCCGGACGAAATCTACAACCTGGCCGCGCAGAGCCACGTGAAGGTCTCCTTCGAGAACCCCGAGTACACGGCAAATGCCGATGCAATCGGCCCGCTGCGGCTGTTGGAGGCCATCCGGATTCTGGGGCGCGAGAAGGCGACGCGGTTTTACCAGGCCTCAACCTCGGAGCTTTACGGGCTGGTGCAGGAGACCCCGCAGAAAGAGACCACGCCTTTTTATCCACGCTCGCCTTACGCGGTGGCCAAGCTCTATGCTTACTGGATCACGGTGAACTATCGCGAGGCTTACGGCATCTACGCCTGCAACGGCATTCTTTTCAATCACGAGTCGCCGCTGCGCGGTGGAACCTTTGTGACGCGCAAGATCACCCGCGGCCTGGCGCGTATCAAGACCGGCCTGCAGGACCGGCTCTACATGGGCAACCTGCACGCGCTGCGCGACTGGGGCCACGCGCGCGACTACGTGGAGATGCAGTGGCTCATGCTGCAGCAGGACAAGCCCAGGGACTACGTCATCGCTACCGGTGAGCAGCACAGCGTGCGCGAGTTCATCGATCTGAGCGCCGAGCTGCTGGGCATGCAGCTTACCTGGAAGGGCAGCGGCGTGGACGAGTGCGCCTGTGATTCGCAGGGCAATGTCGTCGTTGCGGTCGATCCACGCTACTTCCGGCCCACCGAGGTCGAGACGCTGCTGGGCGACGCCAGCAAGGCCCGCCGCGAGCTGGGCTGGACGCCGCGCACGAGCTTTCGCGAGCTGGTGCGCGAGATGGTCGCCGGAGACCTGGCCGCAGCCGAGAAGGACGCGCTGATCAAGAGCCACGGCTACGCAACCTATCATCATCACGAGGCATAAAGCATGGAAAAGAGCAGCCGCATCTTCGTTGCCGGCCATCGCGGCCTGGTGGGCAGCGCCATCCGGCGCGGGCTGGAGCAGCAGGGCTACACGAACCTGCTGCTCAAAACGCGCGCTGAGCTGGATCTGACCGACGCGCGCGCGGCGGAAGCATTCTTCCGCGCCGAGCAGCCGGAGTATGTGTTCCTGGCCGCGGCCAAGGTGGGCGGCATCCTGGCCAACGATACGTATCCCGCTGATTTTCTGCGCGAGAACCTGAAGATCCAGACCAGCGTGATCGAGAATGCATATCACGCGAGCGTGAAGCGGCTGCTGTTTCTAGGCTCCACGTGCATCTATCCCAAGCTGGCCCCGCAGCCCATTCGCGAAGAGTATCTGCTTACCGGCCCGCTTGAGCCCACCAATCGCGCGTATGCGCTGGCCAAGATCGCGGGCATCGAGATGTGCTGGTCGTATAACCGGCAGTACGGAACGCGCTACCTGGCGGCGATGCCAACCAACCTCTACGGGCCGGGCGACAACTTCGACCTGAAGACCTCGCACGTGCTGCCTGCGCTCATGCGCAAGGCCGTGGAGGCAAAAGCCAGCGGCGCGGCGGAGATGAACGTGTGGGGATCGGGTACGCCGCGGCGGGAGTTTCTTTACAGCGACGACCTGGCCGCGGCCTGCATTTTTCTGATGAATCTCGATGAGGCGAGATTCTCCTCCCTGCTCACCCGCGAGGAGCCGCCGCTGGTCAACATCGGCACCGGCGAAGACCTGACCATCCGCGAGTTGGCCAAGCTGATCTGCCGCGTGGTCGGATACGAGGGCAGGCTGAAGTTCGATCCATCGCAGCCCGATGGCACGCCGCGCAAGCTGTGCGACGTAAGCAAGCTCAATGCGCTCGGATGGCGCGCGAAGACGAGCCTCGAAGAAGGCATCCGGCGGACGCTCGAGTCGGCGAAGCCAATGCTCGCGGCTGCGGTCTGAGCGCCGATTATCGCTGGCTGGCTTGGCCGGCGGCAACCTTCCGGTTGAACTCGGCCGACTTGTTGCGCGGCACGCTCAACGACTGCCATTGGTCGCAGGAGTAGTGCTTGGCGAGCAGCACGATCTGGCCCACGTGATACGAGTAGTGCGCCACCTGGCGGTGGATGGCCTGCATCACCGAATGCGCTTCGCCGCGGATGGTGACGGTGCGGCCCAGGTCTGCGTCGGTCAGCGGCTCGAGCGCGCCGAACACCGCGGCCCAGCCGCTCTCCCAATCGTCCAGCAACGCCTGGCGCGTGGCCGCGGGCTCGACGAACTCGCTGTCCCGATCGCGGTTCGGCTTTTCGCCGTCACTGGTGAGAAAGTCCGTCCAGCGCGAGCGCATGTTGCCGGCCATGTGCTTCACGATGATCGCGATCGAATTGGCCTCATGGTCGAGCGCGTGCAGGAGCTGTTCGTCGGTCACCTGCGCCATGGCGCGGTCGGCAAGCAGCTTAGAATGGCGTAAGAGCGCGATGGAGTCTTCGATGTACGAGGTGGTGAATTTGAGCGCCATGCACAAAGTGTACGGCGATTCCGGTCCGAGTGCATGCCGGGCACGAGAACCTGTCTAAAAAGCCCGCCTTGATGAAAGCGGGTGGAGCTTTGTGGCCTTCTACCCTTTTCGTGATGAGTTGAGAGTGGCTGTTTGAAGGATGAGGTTTCCCGCCCTTTCGATCCGCCGCGGCGGACCACGGCGGATCGAAAGCATGGGACACGGAGGGCAGGCGGCTGGTAGAGAGCCGCTATAGAACGCGGGCTCAGCGCTCCGCGGCCCCCTGCACGGCCTGCTCGTAGATCCGGCACAGCAGGCGGAGATTGGCTTCGGGGTGATAGATGGCTTCGTATGTGGCGCGCGCGCGGCGGCGCAGGCTCTGCTCAAAGTCACCGCCCGCAGTGATGCGGCGCACGGCCTGGGCGATGGATGCGGGATCTCCGAGTTCCGCAAGCAGCCCGTTGCCGTCCTCCTCGATCAGCGTTTCCAGCGCGCCGATTCTGCTGGCAACGATGGGCAGACCCGCGCCGAAGGCCTCGGGCACCACCATGGGCAGCCCCTCGTACCACAGAGAAGGAATGACCAGCACGCGCGCATCGCGCATGAGCTGACGTACGCCTGCCGCATCCTGAAGCCCGATATATTCGATCTTGCCGGGAGCGCACAGAGCGTGGACCTTCCCGCGCAGCGGGCCATCGCCGGCGATGCGGAGCGGTATGCCGAGACCGTCATTGTGCATGGCCGCGGCGAGCAGCGCCTCAATGCCTTTTTCCTGCGAAAGCCGGCCGACGTAAAGTGCGTATCCTCCCGTGCCTGCGCCCACACCAGGATCAGGCGCGGAGTTTGGCTTGATGCTGATCTTTTCTGCGGGAATGTGCGCGTAATCTGTGAACAGATCGCGCGCAAACCGGGTGAGCACGATGAATCGCTGCACCCGCTCGGCCCAGGTGCGGCGCACGCGATGCAGGCCGATCATCGCCGCCACGGCTGCCGATCCGGCCTTGCTGCCGCGATAACAATTATGCCGGATGGCCGGCAACAGCAATGTGCGGTCAAGGCACTCGATGCAGGTCTTGCCATCACGGAAGAGCAGCGCGTTGGCGCAGATCAGCCGGTAATTGTGCAATGTTTGCACCACGGCAACGCGAGCCGCGCGGCATGCATCGTAAACAGAAGGCGAGAGCACAGGGAAAAAGTTGTGCACATGCACAACGTCCGGCTTGAAGGAGCGGATGCGTGCGGCTACGGTGCGCCGCGCCGGCAGCGAGTAGGCTACCCGCAGCGCGGCTTTGACCTGTTGTGCGGCGCCGGCGATCTCGTTGTTATTCGCTTCGAGCAGGTCTACCGTGAGGCCGGCCCCGCGCAGCATTTCGCACTCCAGGTCCACCGCGGAATCTTCGCCGCCCCGCACCTGATAGCGATTGTGCAGCAACAGGACTCTCAAGCGATCTCCTGCGAAAAGGATAAACGAGCGGAGAGCGCGGGCTGCGCGCCGATAGCGAGCCAGGTCGGGCAGCTTGTCCGTCGGGAGCTGAAGCCCATGCCCTTTAAGCTGATTTACTGACCGCGCGCTCGATCGCGAGGGGGTCTGGCATAATCGGTAGCAGTGCTG
The DNA here is from genome assembly GCA_030038195.1 of Acidobacteriaceae bacterium. Classification (GTDB taxonomy): domain Bacteria; phylum Acidobacteriota; class Terriglobia; order Terriglobales; family Acidobacteriaceae; genus Telmatobacter. The sequence continues at coordinate 17,717 of JASHPJ010000128.1, read as the reverse complement.
CGCACGGCCGGTGCGCCGGATTGAGATGAGAATTGAGATCGGCGCGCCGATCAAGTGGCGAGGAGACGGAGAATCAGCCATGCCTGCCAGGTTAGAGACGGCGGAGGGCCAGGCAAGAAGATTGGGCGGCTTCCGGCGCTGGATCCGGCCAACGGGCCTGTGCGTGGCGATTCTCGGCCCCGACGGCAGCGGCAAATCCAGCGTCATCGAGCGATATGCGCCGCAGATGCTCACCTTCTTCAGCGGCGCCGAATACTTTCATCTGCGTCCTCATCTGCTGGGCGGCACAGATGCTTCGCAGTCGCCCAATACCGATCCGCACGGCCAGCCTCCGCGCGGCATGTTGCTGTCGGTGGCCAAGGTGTTTTATTTCTGGGCCGACTATGTGCTGGGCTACCTGCTGCGCGTGTATCCGCGGCTGGTCGCTTCTAGGCTGGTGATCTTCGACCGCTATTATCACGACCTTCTTGTCGATGCGCGGCGGTTTCGCTACAACGGCCCACACTGGCTGGCGCGCTGCGTCGCGTACATGATCCCGCTGCCCGATCTGCTGCTCATCCTCGACACGCCCGCCGACGTCCTGCAGGAGCGCAAAAGCGAAGTCCCGGCCGGCGAGTCCGCGCGCCAGGTAGAGGCTTATCGCGCCGTCTCCATCTCTCCCATGATGCGCGCCCGCGCCGCCCTGATTGACGCGGCGCTACCGCTCGAAGAAGTGGTGCGCGAGTGCGCCGACAGAACGCTCGCCGTGCTGGCGCAGCGCACGACAAATCGCCTGGGGCTCGACTGAGAACCGGCGATGGCGGCCTGCCATCGAGGCCCGCCTGAGCATCCGATTCGAAGAAATGCCGGCTGTAAATGCAGCAGCACGGAGTCGCATCTTATGTTGAATGGGACTGCAGACGGGCGTTCTGTCTGTTCTACCTGCAAGCTGATTCCTCCCGGCTTTTGGGTCGGCAAATGTTGCTCCACGATGTATTGCATGTTAACGTAGCTTTAGAGCGAAACGGGAGTTAGCGCGTCCGGCCGGGAGGCGCGCAAGGTTGCCGCTCGCTGATAGCTGTGTCCACTGCAGGCAGCAGCTCGGAGATACAGCGACTCTGGTTTGGTTGTAATAGAAAGATTCTGCAGTGTATTTTCATATTTCCTTTCTCCAGCCGCGTGTGATCGAATGAATCCCGGTCTGGATCGGTTGCGGTAATTCGTCGCAGACGCGCTGCCTTGGGTAAGTCAATATCGCCAACGGTCGGGTGCAGATTCACATGCAAAACTCCGAAGTCGCGCAGTTTCGCCTCCTGGGCGTGCCGGTTGCGGCAACCAATATGCAGGCGGCAATCCGCGAGGTCCGGGCCTGGATCGAGCGCGGCGACCGTGGACGCACGGTGACCTTCAGCAATGTCCATATGCTGGTGGAGGGCATCAAGAGCCCCGGCTACTTCGAGGTCCTGCAGAAATCCGACATGAACTGCCCTGACGGCAAGCCGCTGGTGTGGTATGGCCGCCGCAAAGTCGGCAGGGACAATGTGCAGCAGGTCTGCGGGCCGGAGTTCCTGCCTGCATTCTGCGAGGCTACAGCCGATCTGAACCTGCGCCACTTCTTTTACGGCGGCGCGGAAGGAGTTGCCACCAAAGCTGCGGAGATGCTGCAGCAAAGAGTGCCGGGAGTCCAGATTGCCGGAGTCTACTCGCCGCCCTTTCGCGCGCTCAGTGCGGATGAAAAGGAAGAAGTGATCCGCATGATCAACTCCGCCGGGCCTGACGTCCTATGGGTCTGTCTCGGATGTCCCAAGCAGGAAGCGTGGATCGATGAATTCAAGAGCAGGCTCGACGTGCCGGTGCTTCTGGCCGTGGGCCTGGCCATCGACATACTTGCCGGCACAAGAGGCCGCGCGCCGTCCATCCTGCGCAACCTGGGCCTGGAGTGGTTTTACCGGCTCTGCCAGGAGCCGCGCCGGCTGTGGCGCCGCTATATCATCTACAACAGCATCTTTGTGTACCGGCTGCTGGCTGAGAAGCTGCAGTTGGCAGGAAGATCGGGCTCCAAGGCCTAGGTGTATAGTCCCGGCATTGGATGGTGCATACTTTTCACCAGCGTGGAAGGAGGCATTAGGGGACAGGTTCTGCGCCGGGCGCCACCACGAGTCGCTGCGGCAACCGGGTGCAACGGTTGAGGCCGCTTGATGGCAATGGAAAGCGCCGGCCGCGATGCGATCTTTGCTCTCTTTTGCCGGTTCTACACAGCGCAAAAATGGATGCGTGAACAGTAGAAGATCTTTTCTGCCGGCGTTGCCGCACTGCGAGCAAACAGCGCTCATGGGCTCATGCGCGCATCGGGTATGCGATCCGGTTTTGCGGCAATAACCATTGCAGATTGTGAGGCTTCGATGATGCGCTGGAGCCTGGCCGGATTCGGCCGTTGCGTCGCGGGAGATCAAGTGCCGTATGGTAACATTTTGATAACAGCAGTTCTCCCTGCCATTGAATTCGCGTGGCATGCACCCCCCCCAAGGAGAGTGTGGTCTTAAATGAATCTCCCTCCAGATCGTCCTGGCCAGGACGCGCAAAGGACGAAATCCCATTCTTCATTCCAACCAAGCGTACCAGGGGGGGGTGATTCACGCGAGGACGAGTCGCTGCGCGACATCATCCGCGTGCTGCGCAAGCGGCGGTCATCGATCATTGCCTGGACGCTGGGCGTGCTCGCCCTCACTTATCTCTACTGCGCGATTACAAAAAATACCTATACGTCGACAGCCATGCTGCTGGTGGATAAGCAGGGCTCGACGGGCGTGGATTTAGGGGGTCTTTCCGGTCTGGCATCCAGCTTGACGGGCGAGGACGATACCAAGACAGAGCTGACCACGCATGCCACGGTCCTGCAGAACGATACAACGACATTGATGGTGATTCATCAGCTTGGCCTCGACAAGGTATACGAATACCGGCCCGGACTCTTCGGCTGGGATCGCCAGATCAAAGCCGAGCTGGGACGGCCTCTCGAGCAGGCTGCCGCCACGCGCGAGCGGTTATTGAAGATCGTGGAAGGTCATCTTAAGGTCGAGCAGACCCCCGACACACGGCTGATCACGGTGAGCTACACGGATCAGAATCCGCAGCGCGCCGCCGATGTCGCCAATGCGTACGTGAATGAATATATTCACGAATACCTGATGAGCCATTTTCAGGCCACGGCGCGTGCGTCGGACTGGCTGCAGATTCAGCTCAACGATTTAAAGGCCAAGGTTGCCGATTCGCAGCAGAAGCTCTCTGACTACGAGAGCAAGACCGGGCTGAGCGTTCTGATGCTGGAAGCTGGCGGTAATTCCAGTGGCGGCGGAGGGGGTGGCGGCCTGTCTAGCGGCGGCGGCACGCACATTCCCGCACTCGACAAGCTGGCTGCGCTCAACGAGGAGCTGACGGCCGCCGAGGCCGACCGCATCACCAAGGAAGCCATCTACGAGCTGACCCAGACGCAGAGCCCTGAAGTGGTTGCTGGCCTCGGGACCAGCGCGCTGGCCAGTGCTGCCGGGGCTACGGTGATTACCGAGGGCCAGGGGTTGAGCGTGCTGGAGCAGTTGCGCACGCAGGAAGCGGCGTTGCGCGTGCAGTACGGCGATTACGAGACGAAATACGGTCCGAACAATCCTCATCTGAGTGAGATGCAGGGCCAGATGGCGGCCCTGAACCAGTCCATCAAGGACGAGCTCAAGCGCATTAACGAGCGCGCCAAGAACGATGTCGAGCTGGCCCGCAAGACCGAAGACGGATTGCGGCAGGCCTATAACCAGCAGCAGGCCGAGGTGAACAAGCTCAACGATAACACCATTGAGCTCGAAGTTCTGGCGGGTGAAGCCCTCTCGAATCGTGATCTATACAATAGCCTGTTCACGCGGCTTCAGGAAGCCAGCATCCAGGCGGGCGTCAGCGCCACCAATCTTGATCTGGTTGACGAAGCGCGGCCTACGACAACTCCCACCAAGCCGAACTGGGTGCTCTATCCCACGATCGGCCTCGGCGCGGGACTGTTTCTCGGCGTCGCTTTCGCGTTCATGCGCGAAAACCTGGACGAGTCGATTGTGACGGCGGAACAGGTCGAGAAGATCGGCCTGCTCCCGGTGCTCTCTTACATTCCGCTTGTCCGCGCGGACGATTTGCAGCGCGGCAAGCCCATAGAAGGCACCGCTGCGGTGAATCCGCTGGAGCAGAGCCTGCTGATTACGCGGCCCAACGCGCCGGCAGCAGAAGCGTATCGCGCGCTGCGCACCGCCATCCTGCTTTCTTCTGCCGATGAGCCGCTGCGCGTGCTGTTGACCACCAGCCCGCTTGGCGGCGATGGCAAGAGCACGATCACCTACAACCTGGCAGTTGCGTTTGCGCAGCACGGGCGGCGCGTGCTGGTGCTGGACGCCGATATGCGCAAATCGAGCGCGCATACGTTCTTTCACGTACCGAAGGCGCCGGGCCTGAGCGAAGTGCTGACGGGTGGCATTTCATTCACGGATGCGATGGTTCAGCACGAGTCGCTTCCCAATCTTTGCCTGCTTCCCTCCGGCACGGTTCCGCCTAACCCGGCTGAGCTGCTTGACTCCAAACGCTTCGACGCGTTGCTCGAGGAGGCAAAGAAACAGTTCGACCTGATCCTCATCGACAGTCCGCCGGTGCTGATGGTGACCGATCCTGTCATTCTCTCTACCAAGACCGACGGAGCGTTGATTATTCTTCGCTCGCAGAAGACCACCAAGCCAGTGCTCAAGCGCGCGGTGGAAGTGCTTTCACGCAGCTACGGCCGCAAGCTTGGGTTTGTCGTCAACGGCATGGATACCAAGTCAGTGGAGTACTACTATACATACGGCTATTACGGCGACAACAAATACTACGGCGAGGAGGCCTGAGATGCGGCTGCATTCGATGATCAAACCCGCATTGGCGTGCACGATCGCTGTGTTCGCAGTAATCGCGCAGGGACAGGCGACGGCTGTGGGTCCGCAGTTCGGTTCGAGTGTGAGCAACTCTCCCGGTGGTGCGGGCGGTGGCAACGGCAGTGCTCCCAAGGTCGCGCTCGGCGGCGTGACTCCGGTTCCCGAGGATTTTTCCAAGCTCCGCATTCAGCCGGGATTCCTGCTCGATGTGGAAGTATTCGATGAGCCGGATATGTCCGGGCAATTTCGCGTGGGCCCGAGCGGCAACGTGCTTCTTCCGCTGGCGGGCGATGTGCATGTGACCGGGTACACGCTCTCTGAAGCGCAGGTCGCGATTCAGGATGCGTTGAAGTCGGGCGGCATTCTCAAGCATCCGCAGATCACGCTTGACATTGCGCAGTACGCTCCCGAGATTGTTTCCGTGCTGGGCGAAGTGAATTCTCCCGGCCGCCTGCAGTTGCTGGCCCCGCACAGCCTGCTCGATGTGTTGTCGTTTGCCGGCGGCGAGACGCAGCTTGCCGGCGGCGCGATTGAAGTGCGACACGAAGTAGATGGCAAGGTGGAGACTACCAGCTATCACTACGGCCGCAACAGCAACGGCGACTCGATTGCGAATGTAATGGTGCACGATGGCGACACGGTGATTGTGCCCAGGGCAGGCATTGTTTACGTGCTCGGCCAGGTGACGCGCCCCGGCGGTTTTCTGATGCAGGAGGATGGCAAGCTCGACGCAGCCCAGGCTATCGCGATGGCGATGGGCACCACCCTTCTTGCCTCCACAAAGCATATTGTGATCATCCGCCGCAAGCCCGATGGCACGTATATCAAGTTTGAAGTGAGTTACAAAGACATGGTCAAGGGCAAGATCACGCCGCCGCCGTTGCAGCCGCAGGATATTGTCTATGTGCCGAACAGCGCGATTAAAACTACATTGACTGATGTGCAGGGCGTGCTGACAGCGGCGACCACGGCGACCATTTACCGCACGGTGGAGTAGAGCGTTTTCGCTTCATAAGTTGACACGTGGGAGCCGTGAAAGACGGCTTTTTCTTGAGGAAAAAGCCGCTCAGCATTGCACATTCTGTGGCAGAGCAGAATCGAAAATGCTGCAGCCTCTCGAAGCTGGCGTCATTGCGCCGCGCTCGGACGATGTTCTGAAGTTGCTGCGTAGAACGGGCTTCAGTCTGCGTCATTGTGCCGGCGCAAGCAGGAGTGCAAGCTGACCGAGGCAGTACTGGCCCCACTCATCCTCTTGCCTTTCCCAATATCCGGCCAGCATGGTGAGCAAAAAGGCCGCGGCGAGCGGTTTGAGCAGGGAAGCGGAGATACCAAGCGGAGCCAGATACATCCGCCATGCGTCTTCTTTGAGCAATGCGAGGTAGAACAGCCTGCCAGGCGTGAACAGGCGCGCCTGCATGTAGTAGAAGTGGCAGAGATCATGGAGCGGCAGACCGTGCTCGCGGGCCATCTCCCAGTCGATCAGCGTGCACGCGCCGCCGGGCAGCTCGCGGATGTTCCACGGAGCAAAATCGCCGTGGACCAGCACCGAGGGAAGATCGGCATCGTGTTCGAGCAGCGCGAGCGCCTGCTCCAGGCAGTATGCGTTCCCGGCATAGGCCGCGCAGTTGCGCAAGCGCATGGCCAGACGCTGGCCGTGTGCGCGCAGCGACGTGAAGCTGCCGGATTCGATCAACGCCAGCAGAAGCTGGATGTACTGCGGCCGGCAGCGCCGCGAGCCGAGTGTACCGGCCAGATACTCCTGCATGGCGACTCCGGCATCTGCCGACACGTGCAGCAACCGCGGCGCGTGCAGTCTGCCGTTCAGTTTGCCCAGGATTTTTGCCTCATTGGCAATGCTTGCGCGGGCCAGCGGCTTCAAGGGAACCTTGACCAGCACGTTTTTGCCGCGGCTGCGGTGCTCGAGAAAAACGAGCAGTTTGCGCGTTGTTGTTGCATTGCCCACCAGGACGACCGGCGGGCCTGCGTCGAAATCCAGCCCTATGTGGCGCAGGAATTGATTGCTCGCATTGGCGGGCAGCAGTGCGCGCGATGAGCCGGGCAGCAGCGGCAGAACTCCGAGCCGGTTGGCCGCAGGAACAGTGAGCCAGACCAGCCGCGTCAGCAAGCCGTAGGGCCTCCACTCGCTCAGAATCGTCCGGGCCAGCAGGCTTGCCTGCGGGATGAGCCAGCGCGGGCCGTCGTGGCCGCGAATCACCGTGTACGGGGCACATGGCTCTGCATCCTGCGCCGCTATGCCGAGCGCAGCCAGTACGCCGTCCAGATCGAGAACCGGGGTATCAGAGCCGGCGTATGTCATGGTTTGAGGTTATCAGCCGTGGAGCGAAAAATAGACCGTCGGATGGCTCGACGATGCAAGGCGCATCCTTCGATGCTGCTACGCCGGAGCGCGCGTCATTCAAGACAGGATCGCTATGATAACATTCTGAGTAAGTAGTTCTCGCCGCCTTGGAATGCACCAGTCCTGCCGATAAAACACTTGCGCACACCAGAGAGCAGGAATCCCGCAGCAGCTTGTGGAGAGTCGAGCGATGATGAATCCTTCTCTGCCGGTCACCGAAGAATGGCAGAGCGATCCCATCCCAACCGAACAGACGTTCTCCAGTCCGCTCCGGCTGACTCCGCTCCGCAAGATCGTTTTGTGGATGCTGGGCGCTTATCTGATCCTGAATGTCGGGTTTGAGCTGGTCCGCATTCCGCCGGTTGGGCCCGGCATTCCGGTAGGCGAACTTGTTCTGGCCGTCTGCCTGTGCATCATCAGCGCGCGGACTCTGCTCCCCATCATGGCGAAGGAAGTGTGGGTGCTTCCGATTCTTGTCTGGTGGGGGCTGAGCCTGAGCCGCGCGGTCATCGACGCGAGGCAGGCGGGGATCTGGGCGTTTCGCGATGCCTCGCAGGCAATCGAGTCGCTCTATCTGATTGTAGGCTTCTGGTACGCCAGCACCGAGACAAGCCAGCTCTATTTCTTCCGCTGGCTGAGAAGACTGCTCGTGGTCGCGATCTTTTACGGGCTGTTATATCCGGTGAGCGGCACGCTGCAGACCTTCTCGCCCAAGATCGCCGGTCTGGGCACCGGAGCCACGCCGATCTTCTTCTCCGAAGAGAATTCGGCAGCATTGCTTCTGTGGGCCGCCTGCTGGCTGCTGATTGAGCCCCCACGCAATAGAAAATCGGCTCTGCTCCGCAACATATTCGCCGGTTTGCTCGTTGCCTTCGCGATTGCCTTTGCCCAGGCCAGGACCATCGATCTGCAGGTGCTGCTGCTGGGAGTTGTCCTGCTGGCCATCCGGAGAAAGGCCGCGGCAAAGTGGGGCATGACCCTTCTGCTGGGCATTCTGATCATCGGCGCCGTTTCGATCTCGGGAATCTCTGTGAAGGGCAGGCTTGGGCAGCAGGTGTCCCTCGACTTCCTTGCGCAGCACTTCGAGAGCATAAGCGGCCAGGGCGGAGGACAGGTGCAGGGCGCGGCGGAAGGCGTGCCGCTGCGCATTAGCTGGTGGCGTCACATCATCGCGCAGTTGGAAGCCTCGCCGCGCAACATGGTTTTCGGGCTCGGCTACGGCATGCCGCTCACCACATTCATGGGCAGGGACGCGATTACGCGCGAGCCGCACAACAGCTATATGTCGGTCATCGGGCGATTGGGCGTTTCAGGCATGACGATGTGGGGGCTGATGCAGATTGCGCTCTATGTCTCCTGGTGGCGCAGCTTCCGATTAGCCAGGGCGATGGGCTGGAGCGTCGATCGGAACAACCTGATCCTTCTTGTCATCTTCTGCCTGCTCACTCTCATTGCGGCGCTCGGTGAAGCTGCAATGGAAGTGCCGTTCTGGGCGATTCCCTATTACTTCTTCTTTGGGGTCGCGCTCCGCTACGGAAGGCGCATGCGCGAGGTGGCAGCGGCACAGGCAGCGACGGCATGAAGCCGGATGCACAGTTGCCGCCGGCGCGGCGCTTTCTCGCTCAACGCCGTTCGCCTTCGAGGATGGCCGTGATGCGCTCTGCAAATGCCTGAGCGCCGAAACGATCCAGCGCAACCTGGCGCGCTCTTTCTCCAAGCCGATACCGTAACTCCGGATCGCGCGCGAGCCTGTCTATCTTTTCAGCCAGGTCGTCTGCGTCCAGCACGCGGCACATCAGGCCGGTGTCTTCGTTGTCGATCATGTCCGGCAGCGCGCCTGCATCGGACACGACGATAGGCCGCCGGGAGAGCATGGCCTCAATGATCGCGATGCTGATGCCTTCACCATTGCTGGGCTGCACGTAGATGTCCATGATGCCGAGCAGCTCCCGCGCATCGGGCCGCAAGCCTAGAAAGTGGATGCGCTCGCCGCCCGGAATCGAGCGCGCCTGCTCCTGTGTCGCCTCCAGCAATTCGCCCTTGCCGATCAGTGCAAGGTGCATCTCGGGATGATCGTTGGCGAGCCGCGCAAACGCAGTCAGCAGAGTCCTGTGTTCCTTCCAGGCGATGAACGCCGCGGTGTAGCCGACCACCAGCGCATCTTCCGGAATGCCGAGGCTTGCGCGCCGGGTGCGGTCATAAAGCGGGCTGGTTGCCAGGAAATCTTCCACGCCGTTCAGCGCCACTTCGCTGCGCCCCAGGTGGCCGGGATAGCTGTGCGCGTTTTTGACGAACTCGGAGATGTAGATCAGCGTGTCGCGCCGCGCGGCCCGGCGATAGATGGCAGACTTGAAGCGGCTCTCGGTCACCAGCGCGATGGCGTGGATCCAGTAAACCACCCGGCACTTTGCAGGCGCGGCAAGCTTGGCCACCAGGTAGGCCTTGAGCGACGTGGCCACGACTACATCGATCTGCTGCTTTCTGAGAATCCTGCGCAGCGCCAGCGCCGGGTGCAGATAGCCGCTATCACCGATCTCGTAAATCTCGGCGCCGGTCTGCTTCATCGCTTCGGCCATGGGCGCTGCGAACTTCTTGAAGCTGGCCATGTGCAGACGCACGCGGTTCTTGTCGCAGTTGCGCGCGTAGGTGAGCAGCACGCGTGGAACACCGCCGGTGAGAGAAAAACCGCGGTTCAGCATCAGAACGTTGAGCCTGCTCAAGCCTCAATTCACCTCGCGTGTTCCTGGTCGATGATAGGCGGAAGATGCAGAGTAAAACAACATGCCATAATCAGCGGCTAGAATAACATCCACAGGAACTTGGTTTATAAGAACCGGTGGCCGTTGTCCCTCCGTCTGCAACAGGACTCGAGCCGTGCGCTGCGCTGCCGACGCGCTATCCGTGAACCATGTTGACGTTGGCGGGCCATGCTTGCGATAGTTTCCCTATGCCTAACGCAGCGCCGATCGAGGTGAAGGCAGTATCGAGTTTTCCTGCCAGGTTGCAGCTAATGTTAGTGAAGGCCGCTGGCGTGCAATCCAATCTTTTCCGATACCCCGGAATGCAGCGATTGACGCATGCAATCGCCACCGGATTCGACAGCAGAAATACGGTCCTATTGAAATTGCCGCAGGGTGGGGAACTGGAAATATCACTGAATGACGGCTACTGGTGCCGGCTGCTGAAGCGGGGTTTCACCTACGAGCCAGAACTCGAAAACGTCTTTCGGCGTGTCGCTGCGGCGCCGGGTATTTATTTCATCGACTGCGGAGCAAACATCGGGTACTGGAGTGTCCTTGCGAGCCAGTTGCTGCCTGCGGGGCGGTGCATCGCTGTCGAGGCGTCGCCGTTGCAGTATGCCAAGTTGCTGCGCAATGCGCAACTGAATCACGACCGTTTTATCGCAGTTTCAGGAGCGCTGTGGTCACACGATGGAGAGATACTTGTCATCGTGACCAACGAGCGATGGCACGCCGGGTCGAGCGTCGTCAACTGGAAGGAAAAGATCGGCCAGACAAGATATCACGAGCACAAGATTGAAAGCGTCACGATCGACTCGCTGTGCGATCGATATGTGGCCGGCGCCGATGCCAGGGTCCTGATCAAGCTGGATGTGGAGGGCGCCGAGGTACAGGCGCTCGAGGGCGCACAGAAGGTGCTTGCTTCACGCGAGACTATCGTGATGTATGAAGATCACGGCCAGGATCCTACCTGCCGTACGAGCGCGTTCTTCTTCGACAACTGCACCTGCGATATCTTCTATTGTAACGATCACAATATCGTTATCCGCATGGGCTCGATTGCCGATATAAAAAAGGTAAAAACGCAGCAGACCCAGGGTTACAACTTTTACGCCTGCACTAAAAATTCCGCGTTCTCCCGTCTGCTGACCCAGCCAACCGCCAGCTGAATTGCATCCACAGCCGGCATCGCGCTTTTTGCTCTCCCGATCGACACCTGTGGAAAAGCGCAGGCAATCCCCACAATCCCCGGTGATGTTCGTCACACAAAAATCGACCCGCATCAGCGAAACTGTATTATTCAGCGTGGCCGCACGCTGAAAAACTGCGGAATCGATGGGCTCGGAGTCACGCCGCCCCGGTAAGAACTCTCCGGGCCGGCTCGATGGTCTATTGGCATGGAAACCAATCACAATGGAATGGACCCGATGACGGACTTGATGGAGAAAGCAATCGCTCTCTTGAAGAAGGCATCCGACTTTGCTGCGGTTGCTTACGACAACGACCTGGTGGAAGTGGAGATTGACGGCGCCAGGGTGAGCACGATCTCGCTCGAGCTGCAGCTCAGGGCCATGGCCGCCAAGCTCGAGCGCCACCTGCAGGCCAGCCGCGCGCAGAATCTTGCCGGCGCATGACGGGCGGCTTATCGAATCTCCGGCAGCGGCATCTGCGGCGGCCCGCTGGCCTGTTCCAGAGCCGCGATCCACGCACGCATGCTGGCGCGCAGCGGCTCGACCGCAACGCCGCCGTACTCGGCTGGATAGCCCTGCAGCCGGCGCAATGACGCGCGCAGCAGCGACGCGGCGCCGACCAGGTTGCCGCGCTGGCGATGATGAAAGGCCGCCGCGATCTGGATCAGGGCCTGCAGGAACGTCTTCTCCGGCTCGGCGCAGTTGAGCCACACGCCCTCCCAGTGCTCGTGTGCCTCAAAGTATTCGCCGCTCCGGTAGCAGGCCAGCCCCTGCGCCAGCGCGCTATCGCTCCAGTTCAACGCCATCGCACTTTCATTATCGCGGCTCCCGGCTGGACACACGCTGCTTTCACTCTAGTACAACCGGAAGTTCACCAGCACCGTAATCGCCACTGGCACCGGGTGTCCATCCTTCATTGCGGGTCTGAAGCGGTAGCGTAGAACAGCGTCGACGGCTTTCTCATCCAGGCCCATGCCCAGGCTCCGAATCACGCGCGGATTCTGCGGGTAGCCGTGCGCGTCCACAATCACCGCGACCATGCAGACGCCCTGGTACTTCTGTCGTCGTGCCTCATCGGAGAACTCGGCCTCCGGCGTCACGATGGGCACCGGGGACGTAACCCCACCAACCCCTGGCGTGTAGATTGAGCCGCCCAAGCTGCGATCTTCGCCGGGACCGGTTCCAAGGCCATGGCCTGGCCCGAGCCCGCCGTCCTGTCCGACGCCAATTCCGCCACCACCGCCTGGACCGTTCGAGGCCAGCCGCACATTGGCCGACTCGTGCACGCCGATATTCGGCATGGCCGGATTATCGGGCAGCCGGATGTCCGGCTGGACGGCAATTGCCGGATCGACCGCCAGCCTGGGCTGCTCCAGCAACGGCGCTTGCGGCGGCAGCAGCGGGGTGGTTTCAAAGCGCGGCAGACGGCCCTCGATGGGCTCGACCAGATCGTGGGACCCGCCGCCACCACCGCCGTAGCTTGCCGCGCCGGCCTTTATCGGCGCAAAGATATTGAGGTCGCTGAGGTCGATGTGCGAGCCGTCAGTGGGCTTGGGCGCGCTTTGGATCGCGGCGCCCACACCCATGCAGAGGAGAGTCGCCAGAATGCCGCCATTCACCACGGTCGCCGTGCCCACGGCCCAGGGATTGGTCCGCGCGGCCATGCGGTCCGGTACCGGAATCGGCGTAGAGGTGAGCTCGAGCGGAGGCAAGCGTGGCGCAAAGAATGCATCGCGAATGCTCTCGTAGAGTCCGGCCCAGATGGTTTTTTCTTCGAGGGACGCAGTCAGCGGTGCACCAGAGTCATCGGATTCCACGTTGAAGCGAGAGGCGCCTGGCAGTGTCATGGACTCCCTTCCAGCACGACCCCGCACAGGACTGGCTTTCAAGCCCGCAACGACGATCGGCCGACGCATCTTGGCGTCTTGCGATATGCGATAGACGAAGGCGTCTGCGCGTGGTTATCCGTGCGCAGATTTACGACCCGCTTGTCCTGGAATTGGCTGCTTGTTTTCGGGTGAATCTGGTGGGCGGTCAGGGACTCGAACCCCGGACCTCCTGCGTGTGAAGCAGGCGCTCTAACCAGCTGAGCTAACCGCCCGTCTTCAAGAACTGCCCAAAGGCTTGATTCCTTGAGACTTTATGTTCCATCAACCCGGTTTGATCCCCTAAGGCTTGCTGGCGGCAACCCACCGCCGGCGCGGGGCTTTAACCGCAGGGGGCCGGACGCCGCAACCTGGCGCGAAAAGACTGCGCCAGCATGGCATCCCGTAGGTTAGAGTAACACCAGCAGGGCTGGAGGACCAATCTTGCCCCAGGCAGGGCAGTTGCCCGGCCCCGGGCAACAACCGGGCATGTTCCTCAAAACCAAGTCAACCCACACGGCCGGCAGCGCTCTTTCCCGCCTGGAAGAGGCTCTGCGCCGGGTCTTGTGGCCCGCCGGGCCGCGGTTGGCAGGATTTGCCCTGGCTGCCGGGAGAATGGAGAGCCCGGGTGCGTCCATGCGGCTGGGCGCGGCCGGCACCGGCGGGGGAGGCGCAAATTCCAGCCCGGAAACCGGTTGCACAGCGCAACCTTCCGGCCTGGACGGTGTTCCAGAGGATATGGCAACCATGGTCCTGGACAATCCGGCTATGGGAGCGGGTTCGGCTTTGCGGGTCGGCGCGATGCGCGAAGCGAGCTCACGGGCAGAACTGGACCCGACCAGCGACGCCGCCATCATGTTGCGCGTGGCGGCCGGCGACGAGGTGGGCTTCAACTACCTGGTGGAAAAGTACCACCGGCCGATCATTCACTTCCTCTACCGGATGGTTCACAACCAGGCGGTTGCCGAAGAGTTAGCCCAGGAAGTGTTTTTGCGCGTCTATCGTGCCAGAGACAGTTACCGGGCGGAGGCTAGGTTTACCACCTGGCTCTACCGGATCGCGACCAACCTGGCCGTCAACCATGCACGCGATACGCGCCATGAGCGGGCCGCGCAGACCATTTACCTGGACGCGCCGGATGAGGAGACCGGCACCACCCCGGACCTGGCGGACGACGATCCCTCCGCCGAGCAGCGGATGCTGCGCGAGGAGCGCATGGCCGCCATTCGCAGCCACGTGATGGCGCTGCCCGAACGGCAGCGCATGGCGGTGCTGATGCACAAGTACCAGGGGATGGATTACCGGCAGATCGGGGAGGTGCTCAAGCTGAGCGAGTCGGCAACCAAGTCGCTGCTCTTCCGCGCCTACCAGACGCTGCGCGACAAACTGAAAGACTTTGTTTGAAGGGTTTTTTCGCAAGTGGAAAGAAGCCGGACTCAACCGGCGGAGAGCGGGGTGGCAAACATGAACGGATTGAAGCAAACTTGCACCGGAATGGACGCGAAGCTGGCCGATCTGCTTCTCGCTCCAGAGACGGCGCCTGCCAAGGTTCAAACGCACATTGCGGAATGCGGGGGCTGCGGAGTGGAGCTTCGCGAACTGAAGGCGACCATGGACCTGCTCGACGCCTGGCAGGCTCCGGAGCCGAGTCCCTACTTCATGACCCGGTTCGAGGCGCGTCTGCGCGAGGAGCAGGAGGCTGCGCCGTCCGGTTGGCTGGCGCGCCAGATTGCGCGTCTGCGCGCCGGGTTTGCCTACGGTCCGCGCACCCATGCGCGTCCGCTGGCCGCTATGGCGCTGACGGTCATGCTGCTGATTGGCGGCGGCACTTATCTCGGCATTACGGACTGGAACAAGCCGGCGCAGCCTTCCAGCGAAGCGGCCGTGGTACACGATCTGCAGACGCTGGACAGCAATGCCCAGGTTCTGGACCAGTTGGAGGCGCTTTCCACCAACGATAATGGGGATTGACCGATTGGACTATTGGCAAAGTGACGGGAGCGAGGGTTGTGAGCAGGAAATCGAACGCGGCAAGAATGCGTCCGGTCGCGCTGGGCGCGGCGGCTCTGCTCCTGTGTCTTGCGACGGCGCTGGCGCACGGCCAGCGCGGCCACATGCAGCGACAGGCTCCGTCGCGGACGCGGTTTGCCGCGCAGCAGCCGCGCGCCGAGCGGCCCCGCCAGCAGCAGCGCTTCGGCGGCCAGTTCCAGAATCGCCCGCAGGTGCGTCCGGCCCAGCCTAATGCGCCCACTTATCGTCCGGCGCCTGCCACCCCTACGTACCCCAATGCCGGTTACGGCCGCGCGTATACCCGGCCCGCTTATCCTGACGCGAATCGTCCTCTTTACAACAATCCGCGCTACGCGCCTCCGGGCCACCTGCAGTCGTGGCTCAACCAGCACCGCGGCCTTCCGTTACAAGAGCAGCAGCGGTTGCTGCGCAATGACCCGGCCTTCGCGCGCCAGGCTCCGGCCGAGCAGCAGCGCGAGATGCAGCAGCTTCACGCCGTCGATCAGATGCCCGAGCAACAGCGCGCCATGCGCCTGGCCCGCAACGAGATGCTCGAGCGGCTGAACCCGCAGCAGCGCATGAGCCTGAACCAGGCCAGCCGCAACTTCGCCACCCTGCCCCCCGACCGCCGGCAGATGGTCAAACGCGCCTTCCAGGACCTGCGCTCCGTGCCGCTCGACCAGCGTGAGACAGTGCTGAACTCGGCGCGCTACCAGGGCCAGTTCAGCCCCGAAGAGCGCGACATTCTCTCCAACTTTCTGCGCGTGGAGCCCTACGAAGCGCCACACTAAGACGCAACGCGGCGCTTCGCGCATGGGATGAAGGGCGTATTAAAGAAGTCGTCGCAGTGACCGAAACGTCCCGCAGGGGCTGAAGCCCTGCATTGATCTGACAGGCTATGCGGCACGACTGAAGTCGTGCCCTGTTACAAAACCCCTCTCAAAAGTATTTTTCAGCAAGCCCTGAAGCCTGATATTCCGTGGAAGCCTTTGTTAGCCCGGCTGAAGCCGGGCCCTGCTACGAAGCTGCTCACACAGGCATTTTTCAGGAAGCTCCGAAGCCAATATTCTTCAAGCTCTGGCTCTATGCGCACCCGCAGTCCGATGTTGCCCGCATGTTACAATGGGGTTTCTACGACGGGCAGCGTCGGCGAAAATAGTCTTCTCTCAAAGTTCATACTCTTTTTGTTTCACTGGCACGAACTCCCCGAATGCCTAGCTCTTCACCAGTGGAAACCGATTGCTGCCGGGCCAGACTCAACGAGTGGAGAAAGCAGTTCGTCTCTTCATTTGCGATTCAGGGAGTGCCGGGGCATTGCGTGCGGTGGCGGGCCATGCAAGCTTTGGCTGCGCGTGCTGAAGCAGGCCGCACCTCCAAGCGATGAACTTGCACGACCGCACGCATTGCGCTCATTTTTTTGGAGAAACGCTGTAGATGCTATTCAACTCCCTCCAGTTTCTCTTCTTCTTCCTCGTTGTCACAATCCTGTATTACGCGCTCGAGTGGCGCTGGCGCTGGAAGATGCTGCTGGCGGCGAGCTGCGTCTTCTACATGGCGTTTATTCCCGCCTACATCTTCATTCTTATCGTCACCATCCTGATCGACTACTGGATGGGCATCCTGATTGCGGAGTCGACGGGGCGCAGACGGAAGCTTTATCTCCAGGTGAGCATCGTAAGCACCTGCCTGGTGCTGTTCATCTTCAAGTACTGCGCGTTTTTCGGCATGACGGTGCGTGAGCTGCAAGGGCTGCTGGGCCTGGCGCAGACATTTCCCATCACGCACATCATTCTTCCTATCGGGCTCTCGTTTCATACCTTCCAGAGCCTGAGTTATGTCGTTGAAGTTTATCGCGGTAAGCAGGTGCCGGAGCGCAACTTCGGCATCTACTCGCTCTATGTGATGTTTTATCCGCAGCTCGTCGCCGGGCCCATCGAAAGGCCGCAGAATCTTCTGCACCAGTTTCACGAGGACCATCGCTTCGAGCTCGACAATCTCGCCAGCGGTTTGCGCATGATGCTCTGGGGCCTATTTCAGAAGATGGTGATTGCGGACCGCTGCGCCGCGTATGTGAACCGCGTCTACGGTAACTGGAGCCGCGAATCGGGACTTGCGCTGCTGGCGGCCACGCTGCTGTTTGCCGTGCAGATTTATGCGGACTTTGCCGGCTACTCCAACATCGCCATCGGCTGCGCGCGGGTGATGGGTTTCAAGCTCATGACCAACTTCAACCATCCATACTTTGCGCGCAGCTTCAGCGAGTTCTGGAAGCGCTGGCACATCTCGCTTTCCACCTGGTTCCGCGACTACGTGTACATTCCGATGGGTGGCAACCGCGTAAGCCGCACGCGGCTCTATTTCAATCTCTTCGTCACCTTCGCGGTGAGCGGATTGTGGCATGGAGCGAACTGGACGTTTGTTATCTGGGGTTCGCTCAATGGCGTCTTCCTCATCGTCGAGCATTTTCTAGCCAAAGCAGGAGGGCGTTACCCGGCGAACTTCATCGGCAGCTTTCTGCGCCGCGGCGTGGTGCTGTTCGGCATCTGCTTCGCCTGGATATTCTTCCGCGCGCAGAGCCTGCACTCGGCTGTATTCATCCTCCACCGCATCGTTACGGATACTTCATTGAGCCGGCA
>JASHPJ010000127.1 GCA_030038195.1 Acidobacteriaceae bacterium | reverse complement strand
TCAGCCCCTGCAAAAGGGCAGATTTGTGGGGCCTTCAGGCCCGGGTCTTTACCACTTTTCGAGGAATGGAAGGAATGACAACTGTAGTACGTGTCCTGTCTCTGAAGTTCATGACATAAATATCGCTGTCATCCTGAGCGAGGGTCGCCGCGGTCCGCCGCGGCGGAGAGTCGAAGGTCGAAGATCCGCCGTGGCGGGACCTGCGGTTTGGGATGTCAATTTAGGATACGAACTTTGGAGAACTGCCATCAATCCGTTTGCAGGAATGCATTTTGGGCGTCCGGTCCGGGTCTGGAGGGCGCTGGCTGGCCGATTCGGGAAGACTGCCCACAAAAGATTTTTGGAAGTACCCCTAAAGTATTTTTGCGGACTGCCGATAGATGAGACACGGCGGACTTCACACGCTTTTATCCTGGGAGGTCCCATGGGGAGCATCGGTTCGGTTTTACCCGCGGCTTCGTTGACCGCTTCGTTGACCGCCTCGGCCGTCGACAAGCTCATGGTCGACGTGGGGTTTTCCACGACGGTTGCCGGTAAAACCTATAGCGCTGACGTTACGTACTCGAATAGCGAATATCTGGCTCATGACACCGAGCTGGTGGGCGCTGAAGCGACAGGCACGAGCCTGGCGACGGCGGAAAACAATCTGATTAACCGGATTGACGAGCTGGTCTAACAGAGCCGGAAAAACCCTGGGGCGCGGCTGGCCGCGGCCAGTCCAAGCCGCATGGGCTGCCCTTACGCGCTTTGCTCCTCGGTCATCAGCCAGGAAACGTGGATCGTCCGGTAGCGGCTGCAGGTAGCCATCAGGTGCTCGATGGCGGCCACCGGCCGGATGCCGCCCCTGGCTCCGGCGGCGGTGCAGTTCATGGCGCCGGCGGCGCAGGAGAAGTCGAGCAGCCGGTCGAGCGGCCAGTCGCGCAACAGCCCGTAGATAAAGCCGGCGCGGAAGATATCGCCGGCGCCGGTGGTGTCGACTACCGGAACCCGGTAAGCGGCGCTGTGGAGAAACTGCCTGCCATCCCAGGCCAGCACGCCGTTTTCGCCCAGCGTGGCGGCCGTCAGCCGGCAGTTGTAGCGGGACTGCATCCGGCGCAGAGAGCGCTCGAGGTTGCGATCGTCCATCAGCCGGCACGAGAAGTCGTGGTTCACGACCAGGTAGTCGATGTTGGCGATCAGGTCGTCGATGCCGGGGTAGGGATCGTCGAGGTCAGCCACTACGGGAATGCCGGCTTCGCGGGCCCACACCGCAGCCTGCGTGGCCGCGGCGGTGTCGTGGCCGTCGAGGTGCAGCGCGCGGGCGTTGACGATCCATTCGCGGCGCAGCTCCTCGGGCTGCAGCACCAGGCGCTCGTTGCGCTGGCAGAGGACGGTGCGGTCGCCGCTCGCATCGAGCAGGATGACGTTGTGCAGGCTGGGCGTGTTGGGAACGGTGACGATCTGCGCATCGGCGCCGAGATCGGCGAAAGCCTGCTTGTGGAGGCGCGCGGCATCGTCATCGCCGAGCTTGCCCACGTAGCGGGTCTTGAGGCCCCAGCTCTGGCAGGCGACGACGGTGGAGGCGACCTGGCCCCCGAGCATGATGGAGCGATGAGTGTACTCGACCTTGGCGCCGGACTGGGGGAATTCCGTCAGTTGGACGACGGTGTCGGTTGCATTCAGTCCCACGCCGACAAGATCGACCTGTGCCAGCTCAGCCATTCCGCTATTGTACTTGGCCGGAGGGAGTGTTGGACGAAAGAGAGCCACGTCCCTTTGGAGGGTGCCGGGATATTTCCATTCTCATGGCTCATCCCATGTTCCTCAACGGGTTCTTTGCGCAACAGAGTGCGGATTGTGTCCGGATTGCCGAACAATTCAGACATCAGCTCAATACAAGCCGGTTTAGAAGTACCGGTCCCCGTCTAGTGCCGTGTCTTCGTGGTTTTGTAATCCAATCCACAAGACTTGGGTGCCTGGGAAACCACGATGCTGATGGAACAAATTCATGCGCTCAGGGTCCTAGGTAGACCTTTGTGAGTGCAAAGCACTCTCGCATTGACCGCATTTGGGTCATTCGTTACTTCAGTTGCAGCCGTGTCCATGTTCGTCCGATCTGGCGCACCGTTTCGGTTACCTTCCGGAGTGGTCAACTATCCGGAAGTTGGCAGCGTTTCAAAACCGGTCCTCTTCGCTACGTGACAAGACGTGATCAGGATAGGTTGCCGTGATTCGGAGACGGGTCCTCTGCGTTCAGTCTGCCGTCTGATCGAAATTCACTTCAAAGCATGAACCGAACCGTCTGTATTTATCACACTTGCGCCCCCAGGCATTCGCACAGGGGCATTGCCTTCGTATACGATGATCCGTGTTGCCTGCACCCCCGCGTCCGTTGCTTTGCGTCCGATAACGTCCACGGTTCTGCCAACCCGCAGGTTTTGGCGAGCACTCTCTTCAAACATCGTTTTGGAATTGAATGAAATTTGGAGCTTCCCACGCCGATAGGCCGATTGCGGATCGGCGTTGAAGTTTTGTTCGATTTGGATTTTTCCTTCGGCAACGGCGGTGATGCGCCCCCATACGTGGGTAATGCTAGGAGGTGCTTGCGCCGGTGCGCTCGCTGCGAACAGAAGGAGCAAAGGGAGCATCCACATAGGACCATTCTACCTCCGGCGTCTCGTAAAGGGTAAGTTTCTGAACAATTCGCGGAGCCGCCAAAGACGCTGCCTTGCGTATCCCGAAAGCCTGTCCCAAACGGAGGGAGACCCGATCAGACATGGATCGCGCCAGACGGTTGTGTCTGTGGAAGACGAAACTGATCCAGTGCAGAGCGAAAGGATTTCGCGCTACCCCTACGGGGCGACGCAGTTCGATTTTTTTCGCTTCCCAGGGTTACAGTCCGCCTCGGCGGAGTTCACCCTGGACTATTTTCCGCTCGTCCCTCCGGGACGAAACGACAATAATGTCATCCGAACGAGGCGGCAATATTGTCCTGATGAAGCGACCATGTCATCCGGATGAAGCAACGATGCCGTCCAACCAGAGATGCAAAGCCGGCTGATTCTATCGATCCGAACCGCAACGCGGCAGGATTTGGCGCAGCCCAATGCTGTAGGCTCAAGATATTCTTTTTATCTTGGACTGGATTTGTGACGGAACAAAATTGCTCGCACTCGTTTCATCATCCGCGGCCTGGCGCGCCGCTCTATTGTGACAGCGTTTCGCTGGAAGACTTGGCGCGCAAGTTCGGCACGCCGCTTTACGTGTACTCGGCCTGCCAGATTGCCGAGCGGCTGATGCTGTTTCAGCAGGCGTTGGCCGGGCGCGAACACCTGGTGTGCTACGCGGTGAAGGCCAACTCGGCGCTGGCGATCTTGAAGCTGCTGGCCGGGCTGGGCGCGGGATTTGATATCGTCTCCGGCGGCGAGCTGGAGCGGGTGATGGCGGCTGCGCCGGAGGCCGCGGGCAAGGTGGTGTTCTCCGGCGTAGGCAAGACGCCGGCGGAGATCGACCTGGCGCTGAAGGCGGGGATCCTCGAGTTCAACGTGGAGAGCGAGGCCGAGCTGGAGCTGCTGGCCGCACGGGCGCGCAGGCTCGCCGCGGCGAGCAGGCTGAAGACCAAGGCACGGTTTGCGCTGCGCGTGAATCCCGACGTGTTTGCGGACACGCATCCGTACATCTCGACTGGGCTGCGCGAGCACAAGTTCGGCATCGACATTCGCAGGGCTCCGGCGATTTACAAGCGCGCGGTAAAGAACCGGTGGCTGGAAGCGCATGGCGTGAGCGTGCACATCGGCTCGCAGATTCGCTCGGCCGATCCCTTTGGCGCGGCGATGGAGCGGGTAAGCAGGCTGGTGCGGCAGCTCGATCGCGAAGGGATTGCGCTCAAGAGCGTGGACGCGGGCGGAGGCCTGGGCATCGACTATCACGGCGGCAGCTTTGACGCGGCGGAGAAGGTGCGCGAGTATGCCGCGGCGCTCGCGGGCGCACTCAGCGGGTTTGGCGGAAAGCTGCTGATCGAGCCGGGGCGGTTCCTGGTGGCGCAGGCGGGCGTGCTGGTGACGCGGGTGCTACATGTGAAGCGCAACGGCGCGAAGACCTTTGTAATTACCGATGCGGCGATGAACGACCTGATCCGTCCGGCGCTTTACCAGGCGCACCACGAGATTGTGCCGGTGCGCCGGCGGGCAGGCAAGCCGCAGATGGTGGATGTGGTGGGTCCGGTGTGCGAGTCGGGCGACTTTTTTGCGCGTGATCGCAAGCTGGGGCCGGTGAAGCCGGGCGACCTGGTGGCGCTGCTCGACGCAGGCGCGTATGGCATGGCGCAGAGCTCGAACTACAACACGCGTCCGCGCGCGGCCGAGGTGCTGGTGGAGGGCGCGAAGGCAAGGCTGATCCGGCGGCGCGAGACGATGGCCGATCTGCTGGGGCCGGAGATGGTGTAAGGTTTGCGGCACTCGCAGTATCATGGAACGCAGGATGCCGACGAAGACTGTTATGGAAGAGCGCATCACAATGGAACCGGGAAAACGATCAGGCCGGCCCTGTATTCGTGGATTGCGCATTACGGTGTGGGATGTGCTGGACTGGCTGGCGGCAGGCGAGAGCGAGCAGCAGATTCTTGCGGATTATCCCGAGCTGGAGCCGGCCGACTTTCGCGCTGTGTTTGAGTATGCTTCGCGTTTGGGACGGCGTGTTGCGCAGTGAAGCTCCTGCTGGATGAGAACCTCTCGCGGCAGCTCGTTGCGCGCATCTCTGATCTGTTTCCGGATTCGTTGCACGTGATTGAAGCAGGATTGCACCAGGCACCATCTGGAAGTTTGCGCAAGCGAACCATTTCACTATCGTAACTGCGGATGCCGATTTCTATGAGTTGGCAACGACATTGGGTCCGCCCCCGAAAGTGATCTGGCTGCGCGGATGCAACTATCCGACTGCGGTGGCAGAGAATTTGATACGGCACAACGCAATCCGGATTGCAGAATTTCTTGCCGATCGGGAACAGACGGTATTGATTCTGCGCCCATCTGCGCAATAACTTTACTTTGCTATTCCACGTATTCTGGCTGCTATCTGCCGCGTATCTGCTATGGTGTTGCGCGGGGGATTTCTCTATGCATTCCGGGACGCGAATGGCCTGCGCACTGGCTGCCGCCGCTTTGACGCTGGGACTCTCGGCGCGCGCGGGCGCCGATCCGCTGACGGTGAAGACAATGCAGGGCAAGGTTCACGGCAAGACCATCAACGACGGCAAGGTGCGCGCATTTCTGGGGCTGCCTTATGCCGCGCCGCCGGTGGGCGAGCTGCGCTGGAAGCCGCCTGAGCCTGCGGCGAAGTGGAGAGGTATGCGGGATGCGACACAATACGGCGCGCGCTGCTACCAGGGGCACATCTACGATGACATGGTCTTTCAGGACAGCGGGCCGAGCGAGGATTGCCTGTTTCTGAATGTCTTCACGCCCGCGACGGCGAAGGCGAAGAGCAAGCTGCCGGTGATGTTCTGGATTCATGGCGGCGGGTACACGGGAGGGTCGGCCTCGGAGCCGCGGCATAATGGAGACTTTTTGCCGTTGAAGGGCGTAGTGCTGGTTACGATCAACTACCGGCTCGGAGTGTTTGGGTTTCTGGCGACGACGGACTTGGCCAAAGAGGCCGGAGGGCCGGCGGGGAACTATGGGCTGATGGACATGGTGGCCGCGCTGCACTGGGTGCACGACAACATCGCGAAGTTTGGCGGCGATCCGGGGAATGTGACCATCTTTGGCGAGAGCGCGGGCTCGTTTGCGGTGAGCACGCTGATGGCGGCCGCGCCGGCGCACGGGCTGTTCCAGAAGGCGATTGGCGAAAGCGGCAGCGCGCTGAGCCGGATCCTGGGCGAACCGGATGCGTCTTCGACTACCGAGCGCGAGCAGAAGGAGCAGGCGTGGGTGGAGTCACTGGGCGCCAAGTCGCTGGCGGAGCTGCGCGCCATGCCGGCGGATGCGGTTCTTGCGGCGGCGAGCAAGCAGGGAGAGCCGGGATTTCCGACGGTGATCGACGGAACATTTCTCACCGAGCCGGTTGCCGACACCTATGCTGCCGGCAAACAGGCGCATGTTCCGCTGCTGGCCGGGTGGAATCGCGATGAAAACGCTGGAATGGCGCGGGACATGACGGCGGAGAAGTGGAAAGAAACAGCGGAGAAGCTCTTTGGCGAGCACGCGGCGGAGTTTCTTTCCTATTATCCCGGCGACACGGATGAGCAGGCAGTGCGCTCGGCCATCGACTACGGCAGCGATGTGTTTATCGCCTTCGGCACGTGGCGATGGATCGACGCGCAGACCAGGACGGGCGATGCGCCGGTGTACCGTTATCACTTCGAGCTGGCCGCGCCGCCCAGCAAGTTCCATCAGGGGTGGTACGCCTTCCACTCGGACGACATCGAGTATGTGTTTGGAACGCTGGATACGCGGCCTGGCGCGGAGTGGCGGCCCGAGGATCGCAAGCTGAGCGACGAGATGATGGATTACTGGACGAACTTTGCCAAGACTGGCGATCCGAATGGTGCGGGGCTGCCGCAGTGGCCGCGGTTCGACAAAGACGGCATGATTCTGCACCTGGACAGCGAGACCACGGCGGGGCCGGATACGACGCACGCGCGCTACGAGTTTCTGACGAAGTGGATGCCGAAGACGCGGCGGTGAGCTACTGATTCACGCCGGACGCGGCTGCAAAGCCAGCGTCCTGCGAAGATGGGATGGTGTTGTCCGAGGGCGGCGGGGCGAAGTTCGAGTTCTTTGCATTGAGCGCGTTCGAATAATCGGGGCCGAGGCCGAGCTTTTTCAGTGCGCGGGAGTCCGGCATCAGCTTGGTCTGCCATCCCTGGTCGGCTTGGTACTTCTGCATGGCGGCGATGGTGGTTTCATCCCACTTGCCGGAGGGGTCGCCAGTGAGATAGTGCGCGCGGATCAGCGCCTGCTGAATCTGCGTGACGCGCTCGGGATCGATGGACTGCTGGCCGTGCAGCCGGTGGGCGCGGCGGTGGGTGTACGACGCCCGGTGCGCGTGGTGCGCCCTGCTGGTGGTGGAAGTCCGGCGAGTACGCGACGCGCATGCAGGAGCAACGAGCACGCCTGCGCAAATCAGAACAGCCATGGAAATTCGCATTGAAAACACGCGGTTACCGCCTATGAAAAACTAAATTCCACCTTTCAGCATGTTTCGTGCAGTGTACTGGATCACACACCGTGCAACAAGAAGAAAATCAGCTTGCACGCCGGTCCATGGAACCGGAATGGGCCTGCGCCGGCTATGGATTGTGCCGCCGGCGCAGCAGGAATGCCGAGGGCTACAGGGTGCCTCCGATGTAGTTGATGCCTTCCTCGGGATGATGCGGGTCGATGACTTCGAAGACCACGTCATCGCCGCTCTTGAGCTTGCTCACGATGGCTTCAAATTGATCGCGCGTGGCCGTGGACTGGCGATTGACGTGGGTGATGACCCAGCCCGGAGCCAGGCCCTGCAGATCGGCGAAGGAGCCGGTGCGGACCGACTCGATTTCGACGCCGGAGGAGTGAATCTTGGAGGCCAGGGACGGCGCGATGTCGTGGACCACCACTCCCAGCTTGGTTTCGCCGGCGTCGCCGGAGCTTTGCGGATTTTCCGGAGCCTGGGGGTTGCCCAGGTCGGCAAAGACCTTGTCGCGGTCGCCGATGGTCACCGCGGTATCGTCCGGCTTGCCGTCGCGCAGGAAGCCGAGGCGGACGGTCGAGCCGGGCCTGCGGCTGGCAATCTCGTTCACCAGGTCGTCGCCGTCCTTGATGGGCCGGCCATCGATGCTGGTGATAATATCGCCGGGCTTAAGTCCGGCCCTGTCTGCCGGGCCGCCGGACTGGACCTCCTGCACCAGCACGCCATTCTTGAAGCCATAGACGCGGTTCACCGCGCCGGAGAGACCTTCGCGGAACTGGATGCCGATGGAGCCGCGCGTGACCTTGTGGCTGGGGCCGATGAGATCGTTATAGACCGAGACGACCGTGTTGGACGGCATGGCGAAGCCGATACCCTGGTAGCCGGCCGACTGCGTGTAGATGGCGGTGTTCACGCCGATCACGTTGCCGTTCATGTCCAGGAGCGGGCCGCCGGAGTTGCCGGGATTGATGGCGGCGTCGGTCTGGATGAAGTGCTGGAACTGGCCGCTGGCGCCGGGCTCGATGGTGCGGTTCTTGGCGGAGATGATGCCGGCGGTGACGGTCTGGGCCAGCGCGAAGGGGCTGCCGATGGCCTCCACCCAGTCGCCCACCTGCGCTTCGTCGGAGTTACCCATCCTGACGATGGGTAGCGGGACGTTGGTGTCGATCTTGATGACGGCGAGGTCGGTGGCCTTGTCCACGCCGATGACGCGGGCCGGACGGCCGAGATCCTGGGTGTCAGGATCGGTGGAGAGCTTGACGTAGATCTTGTCGGCCTTGTCGATCACGTGATTGTTGGTGATGATGTAACCCCTGGGATCAACGATGAAGCCGGAGCCGAGCGACTCCTGCACGCCCTGATCGCCTCCATCCGGCTGCTGTGGAATCTGCCCGCCGAAGAAGCGGTTGAAGAAGTCCTGGAAGTTATCGTTTCCGTCCTGCTGGTCGTCGTCGCCCTGACCGTCGTCGTCGGGATTCTGATTGGGCTGGGTACGGAAGTGGAAGTTGCGGCGGTCGCGATTGTCAGACTGCTTGGGCAGGGTCTGCGTGTTGATATTCACCACTGCCGGCGCCACCTGCTTGGCGATCTTCACGAACTCGTTGGGCTGGATGGGGGAGTTGACGATCTTGAGCGGCGTAGCGTCCGTGCTCGAGTTCTGCTGCTCCTGGCCGCGCACCCCATGTGCAGCCAGAGAGCCCGCCACGATGGCGGCCGACAGGGTAGCCAGCACGATATATGCCGAAGCAAGACGGCGGGAGCGGAGCCGTTCAAAAAGCGATCTCATACGGTTCAATGACCTCTTCAGGTGGCCGGCCTTGCGGCGGCATCTCGATACACCAATTCTCGCCTGGATGCACCCAATCCAGTATAGCCAGTTGCAGACCATCCCTCTGGCCGATCCAGGCGCCTTTTTTGCACCGTCCGGTGCGGCGCTGCTGCACTCCGCCTGTCAGTTGTATTAGACGAGACGAAGCCGAAAGCGTAGCGTCCGGCGTGGCGCGCGATTGGCCGGGACAGTGCCCGCAGGGATGAAGAGGCTGCGGGAAAAATGCCGGTTCCGGGCGCGCATCCCAGGCAACGTGCACCGGGGCTGAAGTCCGTGCCTTTTCAAAAGGGTGGTCTTTTCATCAAACTGTCCAGTGCTTGCGGCACGAGTCGACTCACGCCTTGACACTTCGTGCCTGTCGCGAAGATCTTTCAACGACATTTCTGCGCTACCTAACAAGCCTTGCCATGTTTATTACTCGGCTGCCCAGTCCATCATGGCGAGAACCAGCAGGAGCACGCGGCGCAGGCCGTGCTCGCGATGCTTGGCAGAGTACCACTCGGCCAGCGTGTGCGCCCCACCACCCTCGCCGCCGGCACCCATGGAAAGCGCAGGAATGCCGAGGGAGAGCGGGATGTTGGCGTCCGTGGAGCCGAGGCGAAGATCGGTGCGCAGGCCCAGGTGACGGTCGACGGCGCGCAGGGTGTCCAGCAGGGGAGAATCGGCCGGCAGATGCGCCGCGGGCCGGTCGCCGATCTTTGCAATCTCAAACGTAAGCGGACCTCGCGAAGCTGCGCCTGCAGCCTTTGCTCTCGCGTTTGAGCGGTCGATGGCGTCCTCGACGGCGCGGTGCAATCCGACTTCGAGACGCAGCAGCTCGTCGGCGCTGGTGGAGCGGAAGTCGATGGCGGCCTGCGCGCTTTCAGGGATGGAGTTGACGCTGGTGCCGCCGTGGATGGTGCCGAGATTCAGCGTGGTGCGCGGCTCTTCAGGCAGCGGAATCCCGGCCAGCGCGGCCAGCGCAGATGCCAGCGCGGCGATGGGGTTGGGCGTGCCGGCGTCAGTAAAGCTGTGGCCACCGGGTCCGGAGACGGTGACCTTGTAGCGCCGGCTGCCGAGAGCCTGAGTGACAGCCGCGTCTCCGCCTGCGCCGTCGAGGACGATGTGCGCGGCAATGCGGCCGGCCAGCGGGCTCCGGCTGTAGAGATAACGAACGCCGCGCAGGTCGCCCTCGCCTTCTTCGCCCACATTGCAGAAAAAGATGAGCGGAACCGGCAGCTCGATCCGGGAGCGAAGGAGCGCGTGGGCGATGGCCAGCAGACCGGCGAGGCCGGCGCCGTTGTCGCAGGCCCCAGGAGCGATGAGCCGGTCGCCTTCGCGGATGGGATGGAGCGGCGTGTCGATGGGAAAAACGGTGTCGAGGTGCGCGGAGAGCGCAACCACCGGGCCGGAGCTTTCAGGCGGGAGACCGGCAGCGGGCAAAATGCCGATGACGTTGCCGATGGAGTCGATCTGCACGCGGCTGAGCCCAGCGGCGGTGAACTGCTGGCTGAACCACTCGGCCCGCGCCTGCTCGCCATGGAGAGGCGCGGGGATGGCGACCAGCTCGGCCTGCCAGTCCATGATTTTCCCCGGATTTCCATGCAGCCATGCAAAAGCGGCATGGACGGGGCGGCGCGCGGCCAGAGCGGTGACGCGGGAAAAGGCCGTGTTGCGCGAAAGGAGGGGCATGGCGCTGGATTCAAGGGTAGCAGGGTGCACGGAAGGATCGATTTTGGAGATCCGATTTCAGCCGGAGGTGAGCCTGCGCAGCAGGAGCGACTGTAGATTGCGCCGGCCATCGGCTACAACATGAACGATGACTTCAGCATCGGTTATCTCGTAGATCACGCAATAGGGTTTGAAGTAGAGCTGGCGGTAATCGCCCTGAGTTCCGGGAGGCAGCTCGCGCGGGCGCGCCCTGCGATGCGGCAAGGCGGCAATGCTTTCAAGGGCCGCATGGACCCGGTCAAGAACGTGATTCGCTTTCGCCGGCGCGTCATGCAGCGCTATCCAGTCGCAAATCTCTTCGAGGTCCAGCGAAGCCGCGCGGGTAAAGTGAACGGGGTAGATCATCTACAAACCGGCCTTCATGCGGCGGCCAGATTATGACGCCGCGACTTCCCGGGAGAGGCGTTTGCGGATGTTGGCGATCACCGCGCTTGCGGGTAGAGTCTGGCCGGCTTCAATCTGCTTGCGGCCATGGGCAAGAATCCGCAGGAGGGCCATCGTCTCCTGGGATTCCTCGTAGCTGTGGACGTCCACCAGCACGGCGCGGGCCTCGCCGTTCTGGGTGATGATGATGGGCTCACGCTCTTCGGCGATGCGGTCGAGCAGCTCGGCGGCGTGGGCTTTTACGTAGCTGATCGGCTTGATCTGGGTGGAATAACGCATCGTTGGATACCTCCATAGAGAGAGTGCTAAACTGAATATAGTCCTTTTTCAGTCAATGATTCAACTGAATTTGGTCCTTAATTCAGTCCGTATTCCACCGAGTGAAGGAACAGGCCGCGGGCGGGGGCGGTTGGGCCGGTTTCAGAGCGGCGACGTTCGGCGAGGATGCGTGGGATTGCAGCGATGGCGAGATGGCCGCGGCCCACATCGAGCATGGTGCCGACGAGGTTGCGGACCATGTGGTGTAGAAAACCGTTACCACGGACGCGGTAGATAAGGAGCGCTCCGTCCGGGGTGTTCTGCTCGCTCCATGCGGAGGCGAAGATGGTGCGGACAGTGGACACCGCGGGTATTTTTTCTTCCTGGTCTTGCGCATTGGCGGTTTCGGAGCTGCGTGTGGACAGGTCGGGATCGCTGGCGGCAAAGCTGTGGAAGTCGTGTTCGCCGAGAAAGATGCGTGCGGACTGCTGAAGCGCGGCAAGGTCCAGCGGCCAGTTGCATGCGTAGACATAGCGGGCGAGGAATGGGGAGCAGCCATCGGCCTGGAGAATGCGATACTCGTAAGTCTTGGCGATGGCTGAGTGGCGGGCGTGGAAGGTGCTTCGCACGGTTCTCGCTTCGAAGATACGGATCGATGCGGGAAGAGTGCGGTTCAGCGCGCGGTGGAGGTTTTCCGGTGGAATGGGCGCCTGAAGGGCAAAGCTGACCACCTGGGCCAAGGCGTGGACGCCGGCGTCGGTGCGGCCGGAGCCCTGCGGCAAAGGCGTTTCGCCGGTGATGCGGCCCAGGGCGGCCTGCAGTTCTCCCTGGATGGTCGGTTTGCCGGGCTGCACCTGCCAGCCGTGGAAATCGGTGCCGTCATAGGCCAGGGTGAGCTTCCAGGTTTTGCCGGCGGGCTTGGCTTGGATCGTTTCGGTCATGGTCGGTCTGGTTGGCCTGCTGTCTAACAGGGTACTCGACCGGTCTGGCTCGCAGAACGGCTAATCCTGAGTGGGATATACTCAGGTTTTCGCGCTCAGTGTGGCCGGATGGAGTCAGGCCGGATTTACAGGATGCTGGGAACGATCCGGCGGCGGGACGCGTATTCTTTTCTGAACCTTGAAGCCTGGACCCGAGCCTTGGAGAGCGGGCTGGCGGCGAATCTGGTGCCTGCGGGGCACAAATTTGCATCCGGAAGGGTAAGCCAGCCGTCTTGAAGATTGGCATTCCAGATGTCGCAGCAATCTGTGGAGAGGAATCATGCATTTGTCTGCTGTACGTGTGTTCAAGCACCACAATCCCACCACTCACAGGACTCGAAAGCAAAGCGGAGGCAAGTTAAGGGCAATGGCCGTGGCCATGCTGGGGCTGGCCTCGGGCATGCCGTCGGGACTGGCGCAGCAGGCGCCCACGGCGGCGACAGCCAAAGCCGCCTCCACGCTGCCATCGGCGCCGGCTCCGGTGGAGACCGCGCCGACCAATCTACGCCAGTCAGCGCGGGATTTTTCCAGGCCGGCGGGAAGGATGTGGGGCGATCCGATCAACATGTACCGGCCCACGACCATTGCCAAAGCGGACTTTGATAACTCGGTGCGGCTTACCGACCTGGTAAAGGACGGCAAGATCTACCTGAGCCTGTCGGACGCCATTGCGCTGGCCCTCGAGAACAACTACGACATTGCGATTGCGCGCTACTACCTGGACATTGCCGATACGGACATTCTGCGCGCCAAGGCCGGCTCAACGCTGCGCGGCGTGGGCGCGACGGTGCTCGAGAACACGCTGGGCGGCACCTCGCAGACGCTCAGCGCAAGCGGCGCGCCGGGCACGGTGAGCGGAGCCACGACAGGCAGCTCGGGACTGGTGCTCTCGACGGATGGCGCGGGACCGCTGCCCGAGGATCGCGACCCGGTGGTGAGCGGCACCATCCAGTTCGAGCGGCAGAAGTCGCCGCAGACCAGCCTGTTCGTCCCGCGGTCTTACACCAACACCGACTCGTATAACTTTACCTATACGCAGGGGTGGGTGACGGGCACGTCGGGAACGCTGACGTGGGACAACAGCCGCACCACGAACAACGGATTCAACAGCTACAGCCCGCAACTCTTTTCGAACTTCAAGGCTACCGTGACGCAGCACCTGCTGCAGGGCGCGGGCATCTGGGTGAACAAGCGCTTTGTCTACGAGGCGCTGCTCGACCGGCGCATCACCGACTCGACCTTTCGCCAGCAGATTCTTTCCACGGTGAACCAGGTGGAGAACATCTACTGGGTGGTGGTGAGCGCGTATGAGGACGTGCAGGCCAAGGAGCGCGCGCTCGACCAGAGCACGAAGCTGGACAGCGACACGCGCAAGCAGTTGGAGATCGGCACCGTTGCGCCGCTGGACGTGGTGCAGGCCGACTCCAACGTGGCGACGGACAAGCAGGCGCTGATCAACTCGCAGAGCAACCTGAACTATCAGCAACTGGTGCTGAAGCAGGCGATTGCGCGCAACCTGAACGATCCGGCGCTGGTGGCTGCGCCGATTATTCCCACCGACCGCGTGAACCTGGATGAGCTGCCGGAAGAGAGCGAGACACCGGATCAGTTGACGCAGACCGCATTCAAGAATCGGCCGGAGCTGGAGCAGGCGGTGCTGGCCATCAAGAAGGACGCGATCACGCTGCGCGGGGCGCGCAATGCGCTGCTGCCGACGCTCGATGTGTACGGCTTCTATGGCGGCGAAGGCATTGGCGGCTCGCCAAACAAGAACTGCGTCATCTTCAACGAAGCCTGCGGCGCAACAAGCAGCAGCGACTATCCGAGCGTGCTGAGCACGCTGGTGGACGGCAGCTCGCCGGACAAGGGCATCGGGTTCAACTTCCAGTTCGATCTGAGGAACCGGACGGCGCAGGCCGATCAGGCGCGGTCGCTGATCGAGTACCGGCAGGCGGAGATGCACCTGGAGCAGCTCTACACGCAGATCCGCATGCAGGTAGTGGCGCAGCAGTACGCGCTGTCGAATGACCGGGCACAGGTAAAGGCATCGATTGCTGCGGAGGACTACGCGCAGCAGAGCCTGGACGCGGAGCAGAAGAAGCTGCGGCTGGGCGCTTCCACCACGGCGAACGTGCTGCTGCAGGAGCGCAACCTGGCAGCGGCCGAGAACAACCTGATTACCGCCAACCTGACCTATGCCAAGGATCGCGCGCTGATGTACCAGGTGCTGGCGACGACGCTTACGCATTACGGCATCAACCTGAACGATGCGGCGACGGGCGATGTGGGAACGGCGCCGGTGATTCCGGGGCTGGAGCCGGCGAAGAATCAGACAGTGGCGCCGACTACGCCGCCGGCGGGATAGTAAAGGCGAGCTAATTTTTCGAAGCGGCCCGGCGAAGAGCCGGGCCTTTTTGTTTGCATGAGGAAGTTTGCCAGTTGCGTTATCGTTCGGCGACGCGGTCGAGGAGGTCGAAGAACTCAGGGAAGCTGATGGCCGCGGATTCTGCGCCCTGGATGAGAGTTTCGCCTTCGGCGCGCAGCGCGGCGACGCTGAAGGCCATGGCGATGCGGTGATCGCCGCCGGAGTCGATGATGGCGCCGTGGAGGGACTGACCGCCGGGAACGTCGAGGCCGTCTTCGAACTCGGCGACTTCCGCACCCATGGCGCGCAGGTTCCGGGCGACGAGCGCGATGCGGTCCGACTCCTTGACGCGCAGCTCTTTCGCATCGCGGATGCGGATGCCGCCGCGGGTGAAAGGCGCGATGGCGGCGAGGACGGGAAGCTCGTCAATGAGCTGCGCGGCGAGCACACCGCTGACTTCGGTCGATCCCAGTCCCTCAGCGGGCGCGGAGACCTGCACGGTGCCGACCAGCTCGGCGTGTTTCTCTTCAAGATTCAAAACGGCGATGTGCGCGCCGAGCGCGGTGAGCACGTCGAGCAGCGTGGCGCGGGTGGGATTGAGACCGAGGGCGTCGATGACCAGCGCGGAGCCGGGAAAGAGCGCCGCGGCGCAGAGGAAGAATGCGGCCGAGGAGATGTCGCCGGGGACGGCGGCTTCAATGCCGTGCAGCGATTGCGGGCCGGCGATGGAGACCGAGTCGATGGTGCGAGTGAGGGTTGCGCCGAAGGCGCGCAGCGCGAGCTCGCTGTGGTCGCGGGTGCGGACGGCTTCGCGGACGGTAGTGGCGCCGGAGGTCTGCAGGCCGGCGAGGAGGACGCAGGTTTTTACCTGCGCGCTGGGCACGGGCGTGGTGTAATCGATGGCAGTGAGCGGCGCGCCTTCGATGGTGAGCGGCGCGTGGCCATCGGTGAGCGTGAGGCGCGCGCCCATGGCGGCTAGCGGCTTGCGGATGCGCTCCATGGGACGGCGGGAGAGCGAGGCGTCGCCGATGAGCGTGAATCTGCCCTGCTGCGGCGCGAGCAGGCCGGAGATCATGCGCATGGTCGAGCCGGAGTTGCCGCAGTCGAGCGGGTGATTGGCCGGAGTGACGCGGCCGGCGACGCCGGTGATCTCGACGGCATCGCCGCCGAGACGGTTGACCCTGGCGCCGAGGGCTTCCATGCAGGCGAGGGTTGAAGCGCAGTCGGCGCCGGTGGAGAAGTTGGTGAAGCGCGAGGCGCCTTCGGCGAATGCGCCGAGCATGGCGTAGCGGTGGCTGATGGACTTGTCTCCGGGAAGACGAAGGCTGCCCAGGATGTTGCGGGCGGGACGGATGAGGCGTTCCTGAACTGCGGCGTGCAAGGGGGCTCCGGTGCGTAGGGTCTGATATCAGTTTAACGGACTAGGGACTAGGGACTAGGGACTAGGGACTAGGGAATAGGGAATAGGGAATAGGGAATGGGGAATAGGGAATAGGGAATAGGGAATAGGGAATGGGGAATAGGGAATAGGGAATAGGGAATAGGGAATAGGGAATAGAACGCAGACTCGCGAGCTGAATTCAAGATTCGTGCTAAGCGATGCGAACCGCGGCGACTCTCGCTCAGGATGACAGCGATATTTATGAACTTCAGGGACAGAATACTAGTCCCTATTCCCTGATCCCTGACCCTGCCTTCACCGTACGCGCAGCACGATGATGGTCTCGTCGTCGAAGCGGTCTTTGTTGCCCTGGAAGCGGGTTACGTCGGCGAGGATGGCGTCGGCGATCTCGCAGGCGGGTAGGTCGCGGCTGGCGCAGAGCAGGGTAGAGAGGTTCTCTGGACCGTACATCTCTTCCTTCTCGTTTTCGGCGTCGAGGATGCCGTCGGAGACGAAG
>JASHPJ010000126.1 GCA_030038195.1 Acidobacteriaceae bacterium | reverse complement strand
ACCCCCTCCGGGTTTTTGAGTTTTGGGAGTAGTGAACAGGCAGGCAAAGAACGGCTGTGTGCGGCGGGCGCCGCTAGAGGAGAGCCGAAATAGGCTGGTGAAGATTCATAACTCTCTCTCTATTTTAACGCGGATTCCGTGGCTGGTTGAAGGCGATTCCGCCGGAACGTGACCGCCACTGCCTGGCAAGGTCCCCTCAAGTACCGATCTTCTTCATCCCTCCGCCCTTTTCGAGGAAGAAGAGATCGTTCGTATTTCGATTCCGACGATAGCAGGAATCAGCTTTTTATCGCAGACCGACTATAGTAGGAATGACAAGAGATGCCTGCATCCGGTTCGGCCATCAGGTCCGCAAGCTCAGGGTGGAGAGGGGCTGGCGTCAGATTGATCTTGCACAAGAGGCCGGGATCAACGAGAAATATGTATCCGATCTTGAGATAGGAAAGAAAGAAGTTTGCCTGCGAACCATCGTGGCGATCGCCGATGCATTCGGGCTGACCGTAGAGGAATTATTCAAGAGCTTTTGAGCCGGGCGCCGCTGGAGCAGGGCCGGAATGTGCCGGGGAAGGCTCATTGCATCTCTACCTGGCGTAATCGTGCATGATTCCGTTCACCATGCGCCGTTTGTCACATTCCTGTGGCATTCCCACAGGTATTGTGCTAATCTCCCGTGGGAATACCACAGGGAGGCGCTTCGATTTGTCGAAACTGGATCTTCTGCAGGGCACGCTGGACCTGATGGTGCTCAAGACGCTGGCCGCCCTGGGCTCGCTCCACGGCTACGGCATTGCGCGGCGCATCGAGCAGGTGAGCGGCAACCAGGTGCTGCTCAACCAGGGCACCATCTACGCTTCGCTGGTGCGGCTGGAGCAGCGCGGGTGGATCGCGTCGAGCTGGGGTGTCTCCGGTAACAACCGCAAGGCGAAGTTCTACTCAATTACCAAGGCCGGCCGGCGTCAGCTTGCCGAGGACGCGCGCTATTGGCAGCGGCTTACCGGCGTGATGGACCGCGTGCTGGCCATGGGCGCCGATGGCAGTGGAGAGCCCGCATGAGCTGGCGACTGCCGCGCCGCGTGGGCGCGTTCTTTACCAGGCGCCATCTCGACCGCGAGCTGGAAGACGAGCTTGCATCGCACCTGGAGTTTGCGATTGAAGAGAACCTGGAGCGCGGCATGACGCCGGAAGAGGCGCGGCGCGCAGCATTGGCCAGCCTGGGCGGCATGACGCAGGCGCGGGAAAAACATCGCGAAGCGCGAGGGTTTATGACATTCGATATTTTTTTGCAGGACCTGAAGTACACGCTGCGCACGCTCAATCGCGACCGCGGCTTTGCGGCCGTAGCGATTCTTATTCTTGCGCTGGGCATCGGTGCCAACGTGGCCGTCTTCAGCGTGGTGAACACGCTGCTGCTGCGGCCGCTGCCCTTTCCTGATGCGCAGCAGCTCGTGTGGATCGCGCCGCCGCCTACCAAGTGCGGACTGTCGTGCGCAACCTACTCCACCGACGCATATGATGAGTTTCGCGCCGGAAGCCGCTCGTACCAGGACGTGACTGGATATTTCGCCTTTTCCGGCGCGGACAATCTCAGCCTGGACGTGAACGGAACGCCGATTCCCGCCACCAGCATCGACGTGGTTGCCAATTTCTTCCAAGTGCTCGGTGTGCAT
Source organism: Acidobacteriaceae bacterium (assembly GCA_030038195.1). Classification (GTDB taxonomy): domain Bacteria; phylum Acidobacteriota; class Terriglobia; order Terriglobales; family Acidobacteriaceae; genus Telmatobacter. The sequence goes on along the minus strand of JASHPJ010000126.1, from coordinate 34,352 downwards.
CCGGCCATGGGACGGCTGTTCACACCGGACGACGCGCGCGATGGCGCAGCGCCCACCATCCTGCTGAGCGATGCGTGGTGGAGACGGCAGTTTGCCGCCGATCCGAATATCGTAGGCAAGACGTTCGACATGAACGGCAGGCAGACCACGGTGATCGGCGTGCTGCCTGCCAGCTTTGACTTCGGCGCGGTGTTTTCTCCCGGATCGAAGGTTGACGCCATCACTCCGCTCGACCTCTACGGCCCTCCGCGCGACTGGGGCAACATCATCACCTTCATCGGCCGCTTGAAGCCCGGCGTTACGCTGGCGCAGGCGCGGCAGGATGCGGCGGCCGTTGCGCCGACCATGTGCTGGAACAACAAGCAGCCGCAGTCGTGCGGCAGCTACAAAGATCAGGTCGTGCCTGTACCGCTGAAGGATTACGTGAGTGGACGGCTGCGCCGCTCGCTGGTGGTGCTGTGGTCGGCCGTGGGCATGATCCTGCTGATTGCCTGCGTGAATCTCTCCAACCTGCTGCTGGCCCGCGCCACCGCGCGGCAAAGGGAGTTTGCGATGCGCACGGCGCTGGGCGCCAGCCGTGGCCGCATCATGGGCCAGCTGCTCACGGAGAGCTTGGCGCTTTCCTGCGCAGGCGCGGTGCTTGGCCTGGGACTGGCCTATGTGCTCCTCTTCTGGCTGGCGCACCAGGGCTCCATTGCTCTGCCGCTGCTCAGCACGCTGCGCATCGACGGCGCCGCGCTTGCGTGGACGGTCTTCATCGCCATTGCCGCGGCCGTGCTCTTCGGCCTTGTGCCCGGCCTGCGCATGGCCGGCGGCAATCTGCATGAGTCGCTCAAAGACTCCGGCCAGGGCCGCAGGCATGAGCGCGTCCGCGCGGTGCTGGTGGTCACGGAGGTTGCGCTGGCCTGCGTGCTGCTGGTGGGCGCAGGGCTGCTGCTGCGCAGCTTTGTGCGCGTGCTGGATGTCGATCTCGGCTTTCAGCCCGAGCGCGCCGCGGCCGTGAAGGTGGACTACGACGACAGCGCCCCGACCTTTGCAGCGAGAGTGCAGAAACGCAGCGCGATCTTGCAGCAGCTTCTGGCGCGCGTGAGCGCAATCCCCGGCGTGGAGGCAGCCGGCATTTCGGATTATCTTCCGCTGGGGCAGAATCGCGCATGGGGAACGCCGTTTCCCAAGGGAGTAAGGCCGCCGGACAAGGTGCCCGCCGGTCCGCTGGTCTACGTGGTTACGCCGGGCTATCTGCGCGCCATGGGCACGCGGCTGCGCGGCCGCGACTTTACCTGGGATGACGGACCGAACAGCGACAACGTGGTGCTGATCAGTCGGGGATATGCCCGTTTTCTTGCCAGCTACGCTCACTGGCCGAACGATGACGCCGTAGGGCATATCATCACCAACGGCGGCGCGGATCTGCGCGTCATTGGCATTGTGGACGATGTGCACGAGGAAAATGTGGAGGGCGATCCCGGCTGGCAGATCTACTACTCCGCGCTGCAGCAGAGCCCTACCGGCGCGCAGCTTGTCATCCGCTCCACGCTGCCGCCCGCGACGCTGGCCAACAGCGTTCTGCATGTGCTGCGCGAGCTGAATCCCAAACAGCCCGCTGCCGAGTTCCGGCCGATTCAGACGTTTGTGGATCACGCCAACTCGCCGCGGCGGTTCTTCATGCTGCTGGTGGCGTCGTTTGCCGGGCTGGGGCTGTTCCTGGCTGCGCTGGGCATCTATGGCGTGATCTCGTACTCGGTGACGCGGCAGACGCAGGAGATTGGCATCCGCATGGCGCTGGGCGCCACCATGGGCCGCGTACAGCGGCAGGTGCTGGGCGGCACGCTACGGCTGGCGATCGCGGGCATTGCGCTGGGTGCGGTTGCATCCGTCGCCGCGGCAAAGCTCATCGCCTCGCTGCTGTTTGCCACTTCGCCGTGGGACGTGGCGACCTATGCGGCCATGGTCGTGATGTTGCTTGCCGTGGCCGTGGTGGCTGGCTATCTGCCCGCGCGCCGTGCCTCGCGCATCGATCCCATGGTGGCGCTGCGGGCAAACTGAGATGCGTTGCCGTGTTTAGAGAAATGGGTTGACGATTTGGACTCCGTCGATGATCTGGCCGTGCTGCAGGTCTTCGGTAAGCAGAACGCTGCAGCCGGTATCTTTCGCAGATTGAAGGATGAACGCATCCCAAAAGGAGATTCCGTGGATACGATGAAGATCAATGGCGCCTAGCACGCTGTTCACTTTGGGCTCGACAACGTGGAACTTTGCGTATACCGAGATCTTCTGCTTTGCTAAACCGGCATCAACATTGAGCTTTCTCGAAGCCGCAGTAAAGTACTCCTGCAAAACCTGTATCGATACCACGCCAGTTCTCAGCCGCAGATGATGTTCAATTAGCTCAGCAGCTTTCAATTGCTTGGCGGGTATTTTGGCGTCATCCGCATAAACGAGGATATTGGTGTCAAGAAACGTCCGCGAAGTCCTGGCGGCAATGGTCACTTCCGAGGCCACGTTAACCGTTCCTTATATAGATCATCCCGGTTCCAATTCCAATCGCCGGAGTTTCCCAGTCCGGCAGTGCTTCTAAGGAACTCGATGTCCCGCTCGAGATCGTCGCCGCCCGCCACGTGCTGAAGATGATCGCGAATCTCCTGATTCAGGCTTTTGCCAACGGCGCGTAGTTTTTCTCGGGCACGTTGGACGAGCTGCTCGTCGATGGACAAGGTGATATTCATATGCACATTATATGTGAACACATAATATGTGTACAAATTTACATTCTATTTTTGAGATGATAAAATGAATGAATAAATGATTATTGACATAATTAATAAAATATGATCCTCTATTCATGTCACCGAGCATAAATGGAGAAGCGAGTATGGAAACAATGAATCAACAGCTTCTTGCCTTACGCGAGCAATACGTCAGTCAACTGGATGAAGCAGAAGTTAAATTCAAGAAGCTTCAGGCGGAGATAGTAGCTCTGCGAGGAAGGGTTTCTGCAATCGACACATTAACAAGCGGAGATACAGAGCTTGATGGAGATACAGAAGAACCGATTCCGGACGATGGAGAGGATCTGGGGTTGTTTACGCCAAGGCAGGATTACTGGAAGCCAATTTTACAGGTTCTGGTGGAAATGGGAGGGCGCGGGCGTCGTGGAAGAGTAATCGCAGCAGTTGGTGAAAAAATGAAGGGAATATTGAAGCCCGCAGACTATGGCAAGCTGCCTAAATCTGGGTGGGTTCGCTGGAGCAACCGCGTCGCATGGCAAGCAAGTGAGATGCGTGCGCAGGGATATATTCACAACGCTTCGCCGCGCGGTATCTGGGAAATCACGGATGTTGGACGTAAGTGGCTCAGCGGCATGAACACTTAGCCCGATTCCGGTATCGTGGTTCCGATATTGTGGTCAAGGTAGGACCCAGGTCTCACCCTAGCGCGGTTCTCCAATGAATGTGCAATCTCAGCGGGCGTGTCCGCCGCGGCGGATGGCGTTTTCTTAAGGAAAACGCCACTGGAAGGTCATGGCTCCGCGCTACACCCATTGGAGAACCGCTATATTTCTTCGAGAGACACTTTCTCTGGATAATCTGGAGTTCTTAACGTGAAGTAGTACACGGATACGGCCTCACAACCAAATCACATTACAGGCACTGTCACGTTCGACTCGTGCCCTGCCCCTGAATAGATCGTGATCGTCGCCAGCCTGTAGTCTTCGGGCCGGGCTTTCATGATGTTGGGCACGAAGGTCTGCGGATTGCGGTCGTAGAGCGGAAACCAAGTGCTTTGAATCTCCACCAGGATGGTGTGGCCGACCTTGAAGACATGGTCCACGTCGTGCAAGCTGAATTTGTATTCGCGAACGGCGCCGGCCTGGATGGGCTCGGGCGTAGCGAAGCTCGCGAGGTAGCGTCCGCGGAAGATCTCGGCGTTGGTGAGAAGCTGGTAGCCGCGCATCCTGGCATCAGGATCGTCTTGGGGATATGCGTCGATGAGCTTGACTACCATGTCATTATCGGTGCCAGTGGTGGCGGCGTAGATGTCGGCAACAACCTCGCCGGTGAACGTCACATCGTGCCTGAGCACGGGCAGCTTCCACACGGCCACGTCTTTGCGGCCGGTGACGAAGCGCTGATCCTCAAGCAGCCAGTTGTACCACTGCGAGCCCGGCCCATAAGTGGCCTGGATGGGCCGATGCCGGTAAGGAACCGGATTGGCCGGATCGCTCACGTAGCTGGTCGTGGTATCGGTGGTGGACGCGCTCCAGCTCAGCAGGCCGTTGCCCTGGAGGTAAAGGCTCGTGGGCCTGGAATGTGGCGGCGGAAAGTGCGGATAGTATTTCCAGGTGTTCGAGCCAGTCTGGAAGCTGGCCGTGTCTTCGAGAGTGAATCCGGGCTCGTCTTTCAGATAGTGCGCGAAGAACTTTGCTTCGATCCGCTCGCGGAACTCCTTGCCGATGGGCTCGCCGTAGTTGAGATTGCCGAGATACCGCGACGACGCATTCCATGAGCCATGACGCCAGGGACCGAGTACAAGGAAGTTTTCATGCTGCGCGTCATGCGGCTCGAGCTTGGCATATTCTTCCTGCGGACCCCACATGTCTTCCTGGTCGTAGTAGCCGCCCACGGTGAGCGTGGGCACGGTGACCTTGGTGAGCCACTGCTCCACGGCGCGCGAGCGCCAGTCAACGCCGTACTCGGGATGGTTGAGGAAGAGCTTCCATGTAGGCAGCAGCTTCGATCCCGAGCGTTTTACATCCTGCGCGAACGATCCGCGCTCGAGGAAGTAGCTGAAGCCGTCCACCGGCGAGCCATCTTTGTCTTTGCCGTAGCTGATGTCGCTGTTTTCCCTGCTCGACTCCATCATGTAGCCGTAGTCGTAGCCGTAGCTCTGGCGGAAGGCGCCGTTGTGAAAGAAGTCGTCGCCCATCCACACGTCGATCATGGGCGCCTGCGGCGAGATGGCCTTGACGGCCGGATGCGGATCGATGCCGGCCATCATGGTGAGGAAGCCGGGATAGCTGGTGCCCACCACGCCTACGCGGCCGTTGTTGCCGGGCACATTCTTCAGCAGCCAGGCCACGGTGTCATAGGCGTCTGTACTTTCGTCCACAGCTTTGGGATTGCGATGATCGGCGAGCGGACGCATCATCACGAACCTGCCTTCGCTTTTAAACCGTCCGCGAATATCCTCGGCCACGTAGATGTAGCCATCGCGCGCCAGCTCCGGCCGTTGCGCCACAAACGATGCGGCGCTTGTGCCATCCACACCGTAGGGTGTGCGCGTTAGTAGAAACGGCAGCGGTGTGGCGATGTCCGCCGGCTTGAGGATCACGGCATGCAGCTTCACGCCGTCGCGCATGGGAATCATGACTTCGGAGCGTCGATAGTCGTGGAAGACATGGCGGACAGGCGCGCCGGTGCGTTCATAGAGGATCTCGGGCGTGGCCGAGGAGACCACGGTCGCGCCGTGGCCTGCGCCGTCGAGCGTGAACTGCATCGTGTCCTTCGAGCCCGCGAAGCGGAAACGCGTAGCCGACTCGAAGATAAGCTCGGCTGGATAAAAGCGCTCCGACTCGACGTAGAACCTGCCGTCCTGTGCGTAAATGTCGAGTGGCGTATCGGGCTCGGCGGGGTCGGTGTACTCGCCCGCGAGCGCGTCGAGCGCCTGCGTGGACGCAGCGGCCTGCGCCGCGTGCAGAGTGGAGCAGGCGACGGCAAGAAGCGGCAGAAAAAACAAAGCCATTTTGCTGATGAGAGAAGAGCGCAAGTGAAAAACCCCTTTACTCGGCAAGGCTGGAACTGGCGGCACATGCGCTGTCTTGCAAGGGCGCGGATGGATCCGTGCCCTTGCAAAGTACGATTGATTCAGCGCTTTCTTAGTGTACGTGGCCGTGATGGTGATGCTCGTGGCTGCTGGTGGCCATCTGCTCGGGAGGCACAACGCAACCCTCCAGCTCGCCGCAGCCGATGTGCTCAAACTGGATGGTGGTGTGGCTGATGTGGAAGTCATCGCGCAACAGATGATTGAGCCTGGCCAGGATGCACGCGCTCTCCGATGGCGGAATGTCGGCGATGGTCACGTGGCAGGCCAGCGCGCGCGACTGCGAGCCGAGGCTCCAGATGTGCAGATCGTGCACGTTGATTACGCCTTCGACGGCTTCCATGCCGGAGCGGATCTCGGTCAAGGAGCAATCGCGCGGCGTGCCTTCGAGCAGAATATTCAGCGTTTCGCGCACAATGCCTGCGCTGGACCAGAGGATGAGCGCGGCAATGAGCAGCGAGAGCGCCGGGTCGATCCAGTTATGGCCGGTAATCAGAATGCCGATACCGCCGGCGATAACCGCGGCGGTGGAGAGCGTGTCGCCGGCCATGTGAATGAAGGCCGAGCGCAGGTTCACATCGCGGGCTACGCCCCACAGCAGCCCGGCGATGACGCCGTTCATCACCACTCCGGCGGCGGCCACGATCATCATGAGCCGCGGCTGCACGGTGACGGGGCTGGAAAGCCGATGCACGGCTTCGACGCCGATCCACAACGAGATGACGATGAGCGTGGCGGCGTTGACGAAGGCGGCCAGCACGCCGGCGCGCTGGTAGCCGAAGGTCTTCGAGTCGTCTGCCGGACGCGACTGGAAGTAAACCGCCGCGAAGCTGAGCAGAAGAGCCAGGAAATCGGAGACGTTATGGCCGGCCTCAGAGAGCAGGGCCAGCGAGTGCGCGCGCAGGCCGGCGACAAAGGTGATGACCACGTAAGCCAGCGTGGCCACGAGGGAGATGCGCAAAACGGCGGTTGTCCTGTTTGCGCCCGGCCCCGCGGGCGCCGCGTGGACATGCATGCTATAAGTGTAACCGGGGATGGGTATCCGGCGCCAATCGGCGCAAGCTCAGCCCCTGCCCGGTCGGGCACGGCTCAGGCTCCCCTGGCCCAGATCCCATGGATCGGGAATCTCGAAGGCGCGCAGTTGCGGTAGCCTCTCGCGCAGCCCTGACCACCCCTCGGCCACCACGATGCTGTTCTGCGGATTGCCGGACTGGTAGCGCACCGTGCAGGGAAAGCCGGCCCGCACCCGCGCCGCATCCACCACGCTGCCCATCAGGGTGATGTCCTGGGAGCACTCATAATCAACGCCGCCAATGCGATAGCTGAAGAGCAGCATGGTCAGCGTGCGGCCGTCCGTGGCCTCTACGCTGCAAACGTCGAGCAGCATGCCGTCGACCAGCCGGCCGGTTTGCACCAGCAACTGCCGCCGGGCCAGCTCCAGCTCGTCGGCTGTGGGACGCTTGCGCAGCGCCATCCAGGCAGCAAACGCCGCCATGGCGGCCACGGTCGTAAGCCCGCCGGCGATCTCCCATCCGGTTTTGCCCAGGAGGGTCATTTTTCAGGAACCGCCCTATGAGTTCCAGTTCGAGCATACCGCAGGTTAAATCGCGGTTCACGCGCCGCACCACCGACCGGCAACTAAGAGGTAAATGCCCTATACTCAAGGATGCATCTCGCGGCGGTTTCGTCCGCTGCGCGGAGGTTCTTTTCTTGGCTTTGGACGAGAAAAACGCCGGGAATCAACGGGCTCGCATCCGCTCCACCACGGTGATCTGCGTGCGTCGCAACGGCCAGGTGGTGATGGCCGCCGACGGCCAGGTGACACTGGGCGACCACGTGCTGAAGCACTCGGCCCGCAAGATTCGCCGGCTCTACCAGGACCGCATCCTGGCCGGATTCGCCGGCTCGACGGCCGACGCCTTCAATCTTTTCACGCGTTTCGAGACCAAGCTGGAGCAGCACGCCGGCAACCTGAACCGCGCCGCCGTGGAGCTGGCCAAGGATTGGCGCACCGACAAGATGCTGCGCAATCTCGAAGCATTGTTATTGGTGGCCGACAAGGGGCAGACATTTCTCATCTCCGGGTCAGGAGATGTCATTGATCCCGACGAGGCGCTGGCCGCCATCGGCTCCGGCGGCAGTTATGCGACGGCCGCGGCGCGCGCGCTCATCGAGAACACCGACCTGAGCGCCCGCGAGATTGCCGAAAAAGCCATGAAGATTGCCGGCGACATCTGCATCTATACCAATGACCACGTGACGCTTGAGGAGCTGTAGGGCCGGCCGCAGGGGAGAATGACGCGTGACTGGAAGTCCGCTCCTTTTCAAACGAATATGCCCGCTATCATATAAAGTGATATATGCTTATTGATATATCATGCTGATCGGAGATTTCATGGCTTCAACAAACAATGCACGCAAAATTGCCGCACCTCTTCCGCGCGGGCGCACGGTCGGCAAACCCGCCAAGGAGCGTGTTCTTATCGAATTTCCTGCCGCCGCGCTGCGCCGTGCAGACGAGGCGGCGCAGGCTCAGGGCGTCAGCCGCAGCGAGTTCATTCGCGCGGCGGTCGAGCAGTCCCTCGAGGCGATGAAGATCGCCGCATTCGAACGCGAGCTGGCAGAGGCCTGCATCGCCAACTCGGAAAGAAACCTCGCGTTGCTGAAAGAGTTTGAGGCGGTGGACCAAGAGGCATTCAAGTGACGGGAAAGCCGATTCGGGGCATGATCGTCGAAGTGAACCTTGACCCTATGGTTGGGCATGAGCAGGGCCGATCTCGATCCTGCATCGTTGTACAGAACGATGTCAGCAATCGCTTTGCATCCACCACAATCGTGGTTCCGCTGACGGATGTCAGAAACGTCCCTCATCCCTCGCCGATCTATATCAGCGCGCTCAGGGGCGACGGAGGTCTCAAGAAGGACAGCCTCGTGCTTTGCGATCAAATCCGTACTGTCGATCAACAGCGCTTTCGCCGTGTAATCGGGGTCCTGTCCGCCGCAACCATGCAACGCGTAGACCAGGCCTTACTGATCAGTCTTGGCCTGCCGCGCAGCAGCAAAGCCTGAGAGAATAGAACCTAAACGAGAATGGCTATCTACCTGCCCGCATCCGCTGAAGAACAGGACCTCGCGCTGGACGAGCTGACGCCGCGTGAGATCGTCGCCGAGCTCGACAAGCACGTCGTGGGCCAGCGCGCGGCCAAGCGCGCCGTGGCAATTGCTTTAAGAAATCGGCAGCGCCGCCAGAAGCTGCCGCCTGACCTGGCCGATGACATCATGCCCAAGAACATCATCATGATCGGCCCCACGGGCGTGGGCAAAACCGAGATTGCGCGCCGCCTGGCCAAGCTGACCAACTCGCCGTTTCTCAAGGTGGAGGCTTCGAAGTTCACCGAGGTGGGCTACGTGGGCCGCGATGTGGAGTCGATGATCCGCGACCTGGTCGAGATCGCCATCGACATGGTGCGTGAGGAGCGCCTCGAAGAAGTGGAAGACAAGGCGGAGATGAATGCCGAAGAGCGGCTGCTCGACGTGCTGCTGCCCCCGCCGCCTGCTTCGCCCGCGCAGGAGGGCCAGCTTACGCTGCCCGGCGCAGACAGCCACCAGCGCTCGCGCGAAAAGCTTCGCCAGCAGTTCCGCGAGGGCAAGCTCGACGACCGCATGGTCGAGATCGACGTGCGCGAGCGCAACATGCCGCAGTTCGGCATCATCTCCAACCAGAACCTCGAAGACATGGAGATGAACCTCAAGGACATGCTGCCGAACATCTTCGGTGGCGGCTCAAAGAAGCGCAAGATGAAGGTGAGCGACGCCTTCGACTATTTGGTGCAGGAAGAAGAAAGCCGGCTCATCGACATGGACGCCGTGAACCGCGCCGCCGTGGAACGCGTCGAGTCTAACGGCATCGTCTTCCTCGACGAGATTGACAAGATCGCCGGCCGCGAGGGCGGCCACGGGCCCGATGTTTCGTGCGAAGGCGTGCAGCGCGACATTCTGCCCATCGTGGAAGGCACCACGGTGAACACGCGCTATGGCATGGTGCGCACCGACCATATTCTCTTCATCGCTGCCGGCGCGTTTCACGTCTCCAAGCCCAGCGACCTGATCCCCGAGCTGCAGGGCCGTTTCCCCATCCGCGTCGAGCTGCAGTCGCTCACCGTCGATGACTTCCTGCGCATTCTCACCGAGCCCAAGGCCTCGCTCACCAAGCAATATGCGGCGTTGCTTGAAACCGAGGGCGTGCGCCTGGAGTTTGCGCCGGAAGCCCTGCGCGAGATAGCCGAGTTTGCCTTCAAGGTGAATGAGGTGACAGAAAACATCGGCGCGCGCCGTCTGCACACCATCATGGAACGCGTGCTCGAAGACGTGAGCTTCCTCGCGCCCGACGTGGCCCGCCGCGCGCCCAACGACGAAGCCACAGCCGCGCTCTCTGAGACGATCAAGAACGAAAGCTCGACACCGCTGCCCTATGAAGAGCGCATGACCGCATCGGGCCCTGAAAAGCTCTTCCTCATCGACGCAGCGTATGTAAAGCAGATGGTCGCGTCGATCGTAAAGGACCAGGACCTGAGCCGCTACATTCTCTAAGCAGCACGAAATTGGGTGCCCCAGGTTCGGCGCACACTTTGCGCCTAACCTGGGAAAGCACAACCCTCAACCCGCCGCTCTCGCCTCCAGCTTCCGGATCGCTTTCAGCATCTCGCTCAGCACCGTCTTCCCGATCTCGCTTTCGAACTCCTTCTGCAGCCGGTCGAACGCGGCAATGACCCGCAAGGCGCACCGTTTTCCCTGCGGCTTGAGCGTGAGCTGATACGCACGCGCATCTTCGGGATCGATCCTGCGCTGCACAAGTCCCTTGGCTTCGAGTGACGAGAGGCAGTGGCTTACGTTGCCGCGCGTGGTGTTGAAGGTCTCCGCAAGCTGCGATGGCTTGACCAGCTTCGGCGCTTCGAAGAACAGCGCCGCCAGCGTAAGTCCTTCAAGAAAGCTGAGCCCATCGTCAGCGAGTACGCGCGCCGCCAGCGACTCGAACCGCCGCGCCGCGCGGCTCACGGCGAACATGGGACTCTCGTTGAGAAAAGCATCGATGCGCATGGCGTTGGGAATAGTAGTTTAGCATTTCAACTATTCAAAACAATACAAAACTGTCCTTGAAAGCCTGTTCGCGAACAGCGATGATGCAAGTGAGCCCAATGATGCCCCGTTCTTCGTGCATCCAGTCCTGCTTTTTGCTGTTTCTGGCAGCGTGTTTGCCCGCGTGCACGCAAAATGCTTCCGCTCCGGCTGCCGGCCAGCCGGAGACGATGGTCGTGCTCGGCTCGGCGACGCCGGTGCCGCTGGCTGAGTCGCCGCGCGCGGTCGAAATTCTGCCGCTCAACAAGCAGTCGCTGGCGGCCGAGTCACCACAGGACGCACTGCGCCAGGACTCGTCCGTATTTCTCGAAGAGCGCGGCGCGGGCGGCGGCCAGGCAGACATCGTGCTGCGCGGCGGCAGCTTTGAGCAGACGCTGGTGCTGCTCGACGGCTTCCGCATCAACGATGCGCAGACCTCGCACCACAATCTCGATTTGCCCGCGCCCATGGAGGCCATGGACTCAATCCAGGTGCTCGAAGGTGCCGGCTCCACACTGCACGGCGTGGACGCGCTGAGCGGCGTGGTCGATTTTCTGACTGCCGCGCCCGCGCGCGACTCGCTGTTTGTCCGCGCCGGCGGAGGCAGCTTCGAGTCAGATGAGCAGACGCTGCTGGCTGCAGCCACGCGTGGCCGCTGGAGCGGACGCATTACCGCGGAGCGCAACTTCTCCACCGGCTTCATGGCCGACCGCGACTATCGCAATGAAGACGCGTCAGCGGAGAGTTGGATTGGCACAAAGCTCGGTGTTACCGATCTGCTCTTCGCTGCGAGCGATCGCGCCTTTGGCGCCAACCAGTTTTACGGCGACTATCCCTCCTGGGAGCGCACCAAGGGATGGTTCGCCTCAGTGCGCCAGGAGCTTGGCAGCCACACGGTTGCGGCCTTCGGCTATCGCCGCCACACAGATGACTTTGTGCTCTTCCGCGACGAGCCAGCGATTTACGAGAACAACCATATCGATGGCTCATGGCAATCCTCGCTGCGGCGCACGCTGAACCTGCCCGCAGGCGCGCTGCTGTTGATGGGGCTCGAAGCCGACGGCGACAGTATTCAGAGCTACAACTTCTCCGGCGGCGTGCGCACCTTCGCGCTCGGCGTGCACGCGCGCAACCGCGGCGCGGGCTACGTGGATCTCGACTGGAACCCGCTGCAGAAGCGCTGGAATTTCTCTGCCGGCGCGCGCGAGGAGATCTTTTCCGGCGGCGCGCAGGCGGTATTTTCTCCGGAGCTTGCCGGCAGCCTGCGCATTGCAGACACGCTCAAGCTGCGCGCCAGCGGCGGCTACGGGTTCCGCATTCCTACGTACACCGATCTCTACTACTCCGATCCGGCGACGCTGGGCAATCCCAACCTCAAGCCGGAGTCGGCGTGGTCCGGCGATCTGGGTGCGGACTGGACGCCATCGGGCCGTGTTGTGCTTTCGATCACCGGCTTCTACTCGCAGCAGCACGACACCATCGACTACGTGCGCTCGGCGACGGTGCCGAATCCGAATCTTCCCGCGTCGTGCGCGATCGATGGCAAGCAGGCCGTCAACACCTGGTGCGCAACGAATCTAAACGGTTTGCACTTTACCGGCGTCGAGGCCACGCTTACATGGATGCCGGCGAAGTCGCAGACGGTGCGCATCGCGTGGACCGGGCTGCACGGCGCGCAGAGCGCACTGCACGGGCTCGAGTCCGAGTACATCTTCAATTATCCGGTCCAGAATATCCACGCTGCATGGAGCGTGGGCCTGGGGCATGATGTCGTCCTCACCAACGCCGTCGAGCTCGTGCAGCGTTATCAGCAGACCGTGTACCCGGTGTGGAACGCGACGCTCACGCACGACGCGGGCCGGCTGCGGCCGTATCTGCGGCTCAGCAACCTGGGCAACACCGGCTACCAGGAGATCAGCGGCGTGAATATGCCAGGACGCAGCATTGTAGGCGGGCTGGCGCTGCAGTTGGAGAAGTGACGTGCGAAAGGCCACAGTTCAACGGCAGATTTTTTGCAATCCGGCTCACACCGCGCTTGGCCGCGCCCAGGATTGTTCGATCTCTTCGAGAGATTTGTGTTTTGTTTCCGGTACGAAGCGCCATGTGAAGAGGCCCTGCGTCAGCGACATCGCGGCAAGAAAGCCCAGCGTGGCGGCTTTCCCAATCACGTGAAACGCGTATGGAAAGAAGAGCACGACCACGGCATTTGCAATCCACTGCGTGAGCACCGGCACGGCCATGGCGCGGCCACGCACATCGTTGGGAAAAACCTCCGGCACCAGCGTCCAGAAGACCGGACCCACGCATGCGCAGAAGAATGCGAGATAGGTGAGGATCAGCGCCAGCACCAGCGCGCCGTGAAATGCGCCCATGAGCGCAGCGGTCATCAACGCGCCGAGCGTGGCGGCCATGCCCATCGATCCGGCGATGTAAAGCGGTTTGCGTCCATAGCGGTCGATTGCCCAGAAGGCGGCAAGCGTGGAGACAAACTCGGTAAGGCCGACGAGCAGCGTGGAGAACAGCGCGGCATCGATCTTCCATCCCGAGGAAAGAAAGATAGCCGGCGCGTAATCGACGATCGTGTTGATGCCCGAGGTCTGCACCAGGATGGCGAGGCATCCGCTTACGAGCAGCGCGCGGCGCACGCCCGGCCGCAGCACAGCCTTCCACGACTGCTGTATCTGCTTCAGGCTCAGTTCGATGGCAGCGATCTCAACGCGCGCAGTCTCCTCGTTTTCAATGCGCTCGAGCAGCTCGAAGGCCTCGCGGGTCTTGCCGGTGCGCACCAGGAATCGCGGCGTCTCCGGCGCGAGCGCGATCAGCACGAGAAACAGCGTGGATGGAATGGCGCCGGTGGCAAACATCCAGCGCCAGTTGGTCGGGCCGGTGTTGCGCAGCAGATAGTTGATGCCATACGAAACCAGGATGCCGAGAATGATCGACAACTGGTAGAAGGTGCCCATGCGGCCGCGGATGGCAGGCGGCGCAACCTCCGCCACGTACATGGGCGAGAGCAGGGAAACCGCGCCCACCGCGATGCCGCCCAGAAAACGCGCGGTGATGAAGAGCGCAAAGCTGGGCGCCAGCGCCGTGGAGACTGATGTAGCGGCAAACAGCAGGGCAACCCATACGAGCATGCGCTTACGGCCGTAGCGGTCCGTGAGCCGCCCGGCGAGAACCGAGCCGATGACACAGCCGAACAGAAGCGAGCTAAAGGCCCAGCCCAGGCTGATGTCACTCAGCGCAAAATGACGCGTGAGGAACGGGCCGGCGCCGGTGATGATGGCCACGTCAAAGCCGAACAACAGCCCGCCCAGCGCTGCCGTGCACGCCAGAAAGATTACGTAGCGCAGGTTCAGCGCCTTCGCCATTCTGTTTTACGCTCCGGGGAAAGTTCGGTCGCGGCACATGCGCAGGCCGCGCGCTCCCAGAACGCTATCAAAAGTGTTCATATTTTGTCGAATGGCGCTATGTCGCCGAAGTTGCGCCTGCAGCCAGGCAGGCGCGCGGTCCCTGCCCATAGGCCTGGGTGAAGATCTTGTAAAATTGCGCATAGCTGCCAAAACCCGCTGCATACACGGCCTCTGCGACCGTCTTCTGTTCCGGCCCGCGAAATTCCTCCCAGAAACGCGAAAGCCGCAGCGAGTTGCGATAGTGGCTGAGGGGCACGCCGATCTGTCGCCGGAAGGTTCGGCTCAGATAGGCGTCGCTGGTGCCGCAGGCGCGCGCCAGTTGCCCCAGGTTCATCTCCGCGCCGCCATCGTTCATCAGCTCCAGGGCGCGGCGCACCGCCCGGTGCAGTGCCATTGCGTTGCCGCGGCCTTTGCCGGTCTTCTGGCTGCGCCAGCACAGCAGCAGCAGATGATGCAACCCGGCGTTCAGGCCGTCGGGGTCGCCATGCTCGAAGGAAAAATTCGACAGCCATCCATAGCCGGCTTCGCGGTTCAGCACGTCGGGGTCCAGCGCGCCTTCCATCAGCGAGTCCATCGTTTTGCGGATCAGGTCGAATGTATCCGGCGCAAGATGCGTGTTCAAAACACCATCCCGATCGTGGTTTCCGCGCTTCAGCCCTTCGTAAGCCGGCGTGCGGCAGGACTTGGCGATGAGCGAAGGCTTGAAGACCGCAACGTAATACTGCGCATCGTCTGAGCGGGCCACAAGCTGATGCTCCTGCTCAGGAAACAGCCAGAACAGGGTGCGCGAAGGAAACGTGAAGCGGCGGCTGCGTATGACATACGTGACCCATCCGCGCACCACGAGGTTTAACTCCAGCTCCACGTGGTGATGACTGTCGAGTTTGGGCACGTTGCGCGCCGACTCCGCTAGGTAAAGCAGCCCGTCATATTGCCGGCCAAGTTTCAGATCTGCCAACATATGGACAAAATACGATAATTCTTGAGCATTTGTCGAGAAGACAATTCTTTCGTGCCGTCTGTACCGTGAAGGAGCACAGAGTTGCTGGAACGTGGCTCCTTCAATCAACTCGCGGACTTACGGAACGCTTCCCTCCGGTAAACCGGTCGAAATATGGACCCTGGCGGGCCGTGGCGGCCTTGTGCTTGAGGCCATTCCCTGCGGCGGCGCTGTTACCCGGCTGCTTGCGCCCGATCGTAGCGGACGCCTGGACGATGTTGTGCTCGGCTACGACAGCCTGGAAGGCTATCTCGCCGGTAAATTTTACTTCGGCGCCATCGTGGGCCGCGTAGCCGGCCGCATTCCCAATGCGACGTTCACGCTGAACGGAAAGACCTACAGCCTGGCGCGCAACGATCCGCCCAATCATCTGCACGGCGGCGTGGAAGGCTTCAACCGGAAGCTCTGGACGGCGAGGCCGGTCGAACGCGCCGATAGCGCGCCTTCACTGCGGCTCTCGTACCTGAGCCCCGACGGAGAAGAAGGATATCCGGGCAACCTTGAAGTTGCGGTGACGTACACTGTCACCGACGACAATATTTTTCTGATCGAGACCGAGGCAACTGCTGACCGCGCAACGCCCTTGAGCCTGACGCATCACTCTTATTTCAACCTCGGCGGCCACGCCGCCGGATCGATTCTCGATCACTCGCTTGAGGTCTTCGCAGACGAGTTCGTGCCGCTCAACAAACATATCGCGCTCACCGGCAGGCTCGAGCCGGTGCACGCCGGCAACGACCTGCGCAGGCCGCGCCTGCTGGCGGATGCGGTGCCGCAGTTCTTCACGCGTCACGGCGATATGTACGCGCTGCCTGGGCGCGGCCAGCGGCAACTGGCGCGCGCCGCGCGCGTGACGCATGCCGCCAGCGGCCGCGTGCTCACAGCATCCACTACGGAGGCTTTTGTGCAGCTTTATACTGGGAGCCATCTCGACGGCTTGATCGCCGGCAAGGCCGGCGCAAGGTACGCGCGCCACGCGGGCCTGTGCCTGGAGTGCGAGGGGTATCCTGATCCTTCGAACCGTGTGTTGCTCAACAGCACGCTTGTTCTTCCCGGCCAGACGCAGCGCCATGTAACCGCTTACGCCTTTTCAACTGCCGGCGCAGACGATGCGGCGAGCGCATCGCTGCCTGGCGCCGGCACAAAGTTCACACGCAAGTGAGTCGATTATGAGTCATGCAGCAACGATTCTCGACAAGCCTCTTCCCAAACCCGACTACAGCCTGACCGGCGTGAACTCCACGCTGGCAATTGAAAAGGGCCTGGCTGAGGCCGACTGGTATCAATGCTCCGTACCGCGCGAGACCATGCGCCAACTGCTGGTGCGGCGCGACGGGCCGGCCATCCGCGACACGATTCTCTGGTTCGCACTGATCATCGGTGCAGGTTACGCGACCTATCGGTTGTGGGGCGCGTGGTGGGCAATTCTGCCTTACGCAATCTACGCTGTGCTCTACGCGTCCACATCGGATTCGCGCTGGCACGAGTCGGGCCATGGAACGGCCTTCAAGACCGACTGGATGAACAACGCGCTCTACGAGATTGCCTCGTTCATGGTGATGCGCGAGTCGGTGGTCTGGCGCTGGAGCCACAACCGGCATCACAGTGACACGATCATCGTTGGCCGCGATCCGGAGATCGCCGTGCCGCGGCCGCCCGATCTCACGGCCATCGTGATGACCTTCTTCAATCTGCGCGTGTATGGGAAATATTTTTACGCGATACTTCTTCACTGCGTGGGCCGCACGTCTGCCGATGAAAAGACGTTCATCCCGGCTACGGAGTTTGGGCGCGTCTATCGCAATGCGCGCGTCTACGCGGCGATTTATGCGGCGGTCATTGCGCTTTCGATCTATGAGCGCAGCGTATTGCCGCTCATGCTGGTCGGGTTCACAAACTTCTTCGGCACGTGGCTCATGCCCATTTACGGATTCACGCAACACGCCGGCCTTGCGGAAAACGTGCTCGACCATCGGCTCAACTGCCGCACGGTCTACATGAATCCGATTCATCGTTACCTCTACTGGAACATGAATTATCACGTGGAGCATCACATGTTCCCGCTGGTTCCTTATCATGCGCTGCCCAGGCTGCACGCGGCGGTGAAGGACGACTGCCCCGCTCCCTACACCAGCATCTTCAACGCGTGGCGCGAAATCGTTCCGGCAATCTTTCGGCAGATCAAAGACCCCGCTTATCACGTAAAGCGCCGCCTGCCTGCGCCCAAGACGCGCATGCGCGAGGCATGCTACGTGTCAGAGGCACAGCCGGACGCGGAGGGCTGGGTGGAAGTCTGCAGCGCCGCCTGCCTGCGCTGCGCAGATGCAATCCGCTTCGATCACGCGCGCAAAACCTACGCGCTTTATCGCGACGAGGATGGCCGGCTCTACGCAACGGATGGACTCTGCACGCATGGCAACACGCATCTTTCCAACGGGTTGGTAAAAGGCGCGATCATCGAGTGCCCCAAGCACAATGGCCGTTTTCATCTGATCGACGGTTCGCCGGCGCGCGCGCCCATCTGCCGCGGCCTGGCCACGTATCCGGTAGAGGAGCGCGCGGGGCAGATTCACATCAACGTGATGCGCGCGGGCGGCGCGGGCGCGCGGGCGCAGGCCGCCTTCAAGTTGCGCGTGGTGAGCAACCGCAGCGTGGCCACGTTCATCAAGGAGCTGGTGCTCGAGCCTGAGGATTCTGCCGACATGGTCCCGTTCACGCCCGGCGATTATCTGCAGCTCGACATACCGGCCTACGAGTCAATCCGTTTCCGCGACTTCGATATTCCCGAGCCCTTCGCAACGGTGTGGCGCAACCAGCACGTCTTCGACCTGGTGGCTCGCAATCCGCAGGCCGGCCGGCGCAACAACTACTCGCTGGCCGGCAATCCGCGCACCGAGCGGCAACTGCGCTTCAACGTGCGCATCGCCACGCCGCCTCCAGGCCAGGACTGCGCGCCCGGCGCGGGCTCGAGCTACGTCTTCAGCCTCAAACCCGGCAACACGGTCACGGCCATCGGCCCCTTCGGCGACTTCCACATCAAGCCCACGCAGCACGAGATGGTCTACATCGGCGGAGGCGCGGGCATGGCTCCGCTGCGCGCGCACCTCTCGCATCTGCTCGAGACGGAAAAGACGGCGCGCAAGGTAAGCTTCTGGTATGGCGCTCGCTCGCTGCAGGAGATTTTCTACGAAGATTACTTCCGCTCGCTTGAAGCCGCGCATCCGAATTTCCACTTTCATCTTGCCCTCTCTTCGCCGCTGCCGGAGGATAACTGGACGGGGCACACGGGTTTCATTCACGAAGTCGTACTCGAAAAATATCTGCGCGCGCATGCGAATCCTGAAGCCATAGAATACTATCTCTGCGGTCCGCCGATGATGATCAAGGCCTGCAACCGCATGCTGGCGTCGCTGGGCGTCGCCGGGCATCAGATCGCCTACGACGAGTTTTAGAGCATTTTCGGAATACACATGGACTTTTTGAGATGTGTGCAAGGAGGCTTTTTCTTGAGAAAAAAGCCACTTGAGTGTGTACTTTCGGTCTACAGCAACTCCGAAAATGCTATGGTGCGCCGAATCCTCGCCAGGAGATGCATATGAAGGACTCACCCGAACCGCGGCTGCGCTGCTATATGAACATTCAGGCGCTCGAAGGGCTTCCGCAGCTCGCCGATCCGCTGCGTTTTATTCGTGAGGCGGGTTACGATGGCGTTCAGCTCATTCGTCCCATCGCGCATGCGCTCAAAGAGGAAGCGCAGCGGCTCGGGCTCGGCGTGTGCGGCAGCGGCCGCGTGAATGCGCCCGCTGATGCTGCGCCGCTCGCCGCCGAGGCCAAAGCCGCGGGCCTCGAGTGCCTCACGCTGCACGTGGGCTGGGGGATGGAGGACGACGACCAAGCGGCTGCTCTCATCGCGGCGGTGCTTGAAGCCTCGGCAAAATACGCCATTCCGCTGTATCCGGAGACGCACCGCGCCACCATCTTTCAGGATCCATGGCGCACGATCCAGCTCCTCCGCCGCTTTCCCTCGCTCGAGTTCAACGGCGACCTTTCGCATTGGTATACGGGAACCGAGATGGTCTACGGCGGATTTGAAAACAAGCTGGCCTTCATCCGGCCGGTGCTCGAGCGCATCGGCTTCATCCACGGCCGCATCGGCAATCCCGGCTGCATGCAGGTGAACATTGGCGACGGCTCAACCGCTGACCGGCCCTACGTTGCGCACTTCCGCGCGCTGTGGACGGAGGCTTTTGCAGGTTTTCTCGCACGGCGGCCGGTCACCGATGCAATCTGCTTTACGCCCGAGCTGCTGGCGCCTTCCATTTATTACGCGCGGACCTTCGCAGGCCGCGAAGAGTCGGATCGCTGGGAGCAGGCGCTGGTGCTGGTCCGCATCGCGCGCGAGTGCTTTGAAGAAGCCCGTCAGCGCGTCCAGCCGAATGCCTGACGCAGCTCCGTGGCCAGCAGCCGCATGGCTGAGGCGGCCTGGCGTTCCTGCGCGAGCTGGTCGATCATCATAAAGCCGTGAAGCACGCCGCCGAAACGCACCGCCGTAACCGGAACTCCCGCAGCGGCCAGCTTGCGGGCGAAGGCCTCGCCTTCATCGCGCAGCACGTCGCACTCAGCGGTGATCACCAGTGCCGGAGGCAAATCCTTGAGCGCATCAACCGGGGCGCGCAAAGGTGAGGCAAGCGGATCCAGCCGCGCTGCTTCATCGGGCGCATAGTGATTCCAGAACCAGCGCATGGCGGCTGCATCGAGATTCAGTCCCGATTCAAAGTCGCGATAACTGGCAGTCGTAAAGTCGCAATCCGTGACCGGATAGAGCAACGCCTGCAGGCAAATACGCGGTCCGCCGCGCTGCGCGGCGAGCATGGAAACCGCCGCGGCCAGGTTACCGCCCGCGCTGTCTCCGGCTACGGCGATGCGCGCAGCATCGAGCCCGATTGCGCCGCTGCGCTCGGCAATCCATGTGACTGCGCGATAGCATTGCTCGAGCGGCACAGGATAGCGAGCCTCCGGCGCGCATGCATACTCGACGAACACAACGGCCGCGCCCGACTGCACGGCAATCGCGCGCGCCATGCGCCCATGCGTCTCGAAGTCGCCCAGCGCCCATCCGCCGCCGTGGCAGTAGACGACGGCAGGCAACGGCTCCGGCATGCCGAGCGGCTTGACGATCTGTGCCGAAAAACCGTCCACTGCATGCCGCTCGACAGAGACCGCGAACGCTGACACGTCGCCGTTCTGCATCTGCCGCATGCGCGTACGCGCGTCCGGCGCCGAAAGCTGATCGAGCGGCGGCCAACCCTGCGCGCGCAGTCCCTCCACATAGGCGCGGTACTCCGGCGCAAGCAGGTCGAGCATTTCCTGGTCTTCAAGAGGCATGATCTCAGGCTCCGGTGCGCACATAAGCCTTGATGGTGGCGCACTGTTTTCCCTCGGACAGCCCGTAGGGACGAATCGTGTACGGACCCACCGATGCAGGAACGATGAACGTCTCTGCATAGTGGATGACGAACGGTTCGAAGGCGCGCGAAGGGCTTTCGACAATCGCTTCGTCGCCTTCGACGAGATTGAGCACGTTCACGCCGCCGCACGTGTGATGCGGCGCAGCGCCGGTAAACCAGTTGCGCCGCGTCTCGATGAACTCGCGCTCGTGCAGCCCGGTGTGCTCTTCCTTGCGGCCGATCACTTCCACCAGCGTCTCGACACGGTTGATCAGCTCGCGCTTGACCCAGTCGGTGGTCCGGTCCCACTGGATGTTGGCCGCGCCATGCTCAATATGGATGGGCCGGGGCCTGCCGTCGAGCCCGAGCCGTCCCCAGTCCCACAGCTTGAAGGTAAAGATGTACGGCGTGGCGCTGATTTCCAGCACCATGCTTTCGGCGCCGGAGCAATGGATGGTGCCTGCGGGGATGAGGAAATGATCATGTTTCTTCGCCGGCCAGCGATTCACATACTTCTCTGCGGGAAACTCCGTTCCGTCCTCCTGCGCGCGGCGCAGATCGGCGAGCATCTCCACGGGCGAGATGTCCTTTTTCAGCCCGAGATACACGGTTGCGCCTTCCCCGGCGTCAAGCAGGTAATAGCTCTCGTCCTGCGTGTAGTGCATGCCGAACTTGTCCTGGATGTACTCGGTAAGCGGGTGCACCTGCAGCGAGAGATTGCCGCCGCCCATGGTATCGAGAAAATCGAAGCGGATGGGAAACTCCGTTCCGAAGCGCGCATGGACGGCCTCGCCCAGCAGTTCGCGTGGATGCAAGAAGACGAGGTTGATGGCCGGCACCTCCACGCGATGCTCGCCGTAGCCGAGCAGCAGGCTGTTTTCTTCCGGCACGCAGTCAAAACACCACGCATGGTTGGGCGCATCGCGCGGCAGGCCGCAAACCTCTTCCATCCAATGCCCACCCCACGGGCCGGGATCGAAATACGGCACCACGCGGAAAGGCTGCCGTGCCGTTTGTGCCAGCGCCGCGCGAAACGCCTCTCCACTGATCAGCTTGGGCGCATGCGGCTGATTGGTGTCGAGGAGGAAGTCAATCTTCGGCAGCAGCGTCTTCTTCAGTCGGTCTGCGGCCCGCCACTCGACGAAAAATCCGCACTTGTACTTGGCAGCGGCATCTTCATCGGCGTTATTCAGGCCGAGATTGCCAATTGCGCCGCGCCGCCAGCGAAGCTGGATCTCCCAGCGCGCCATGTCTGCGTAGACGAGAGTGGCCTCGGGCGGCGCAACCAGCGCCGCGCCCGCGCCAATGACCATCACCGGTCCCTGCTGCGCCGCGTGCTCCACGGCAACGCGCATAGCCTCGATTCTCGATGCGTCGAAGTAATCCGCCAGCCCGATGCCGTTCATGCGGCCAAAAACGCGATCGACGCCAAGCACCGGATCGAGCATCGCGTGCAGCTGATGCGGCGTCTTCAGGCACTCCTCGGAGAGAAAGACCGCAATCAGGTCCAGATGTGCGCAGAGTTCTTTGACCACCTGGCGCACAAACACGCCGGGATAACATTCGATGCAGAGCACGCGGCTTTGCCGGATGCGCGCCGCTATGGCCTCCCATCCTGCACTGCACTCTTCCGCGGCTCCGGCTGCGACGAACGGCAACTTGTCGTAATTCGATCGACGGGGCATAAAAGTTCCTCACATCAAAGTGAAATTGCGCGGTGCAATCGCGCGCTGCGGCGTGGCATTTTCCTTTGGGGAAAATACGCCCGCCGGGATTGTTTCATGCGAGCCACGCGTGCTTCTCAGCCCTGCACAAGAGTTAGAATACCGTCCGCGCGCCACGTTGCAGTACATCTGCGGATGCTCTTGCCGTGCCGAGCGGCAAAATCGGCGTGAAATAACGGCTTCTTCCGCCGAGAATCAGGAAAAGGAGCTGCTGGTCTCAGCCAGGATGAAAACCGCCAGCACCAGCAGCGTTACGCCTGCCCACTGAATCCTGAGCGGAGCTGCGCCGCTGTTTTTCCACTCACCCGTAAACATGCCCAGCAGGCTCGCCGTGATCACGATGAGCGACATGAAGAGCGGCCAGCCGAGAATCGGTCCCCATGGGCCAAGCTTGACCGTCGAAAGCCCGTAAAGAAGCGTGCTGCCGAACCAGCACACGGCCATCACGAACGCAAGCGCCCAGTGGCCGGCGCCGCCCTCTGAAAACCTGCCTGCCGTGCGATTCTTCGCAAGCAACCAGAAACAGTACAGAAGGTTCGGCGCCGCGCCGGCCAGCATGAGCGGCAACCACACCGCATTGGAAGCATTCATCGAGCTGGCGCCTGCCTGCCGCGCTGACTGGACCAGCGGCGCTCCAAAGGCCAGGCCGAAGTTCACAAACGAGGCGCCGAATCCGCAGAGAATGGCCAGCACCAGCCCGAGAGTGGTGTTTCTGCCCGCGCCGGCGTTCATCTGCAACGCTTTTTCGCGCAGCCGGCCGGCGACCGCGCACACCAGCACGCCGGCGAGCACTAGCGCCACGCCTGCTAGCACGCCATGTCCCGCCGCGGTGTTCAGGCGCTCAGGATGCAGGCGGAGCAGTGGAACAAGCGTGCCCACCGCGGCTGACGTGCCAAGCACCAGCGAGAACGTGAGCGCGATGCCGATGGCGTCCACGGCGAGCCCGAAGAAGACCTGTGCCACTCCCCAGCCTGCGCCAAAGCCGATGACTTCGAAAATAATGTTCGCGTCAACCGCATGGTAGATACTGCCGAGATGCGGCACGGTTGCAGCCGTGACGGCCGGCGGCAGCACCAGCAGCGCGAAGATCGTCCAGGCCAGCCACGTGTTCTCCCACGCCCAGCGCCGCGCATACTTCATGGGCAGCGTAAAGCTGGCATTCATCACGCCGGCGAGAATAAGAATCAGCAGGCCCGCGGCAGCATGATTCATCCTTCCCTGTACCCTTCCTGGAGAAATTCTTCAATGCCTGCAGCAGCGATGCTGATCAGTTCTCGATTGTGCGGGCCCGCGATGATCAGCCCGTCGCGGCCCGGCACAACATCGGTAATCGCGCGCCAGTTCAAAGGGACCTCGGCAATTGCCGCGAGATAGCGCGCCTGGAGAACGGCGCCTTGCGGGATCACGCGCGAGCCCGGCGTGTCAAAGAGGTTGCCCATCGTGCGGATCGCATCGCGCCCCACCGGCATGGGCGTGGTGCCGAACTCCATGCCGCGCACGCGCGCAATGCCATTCCACGGCACTCCGGGACGCGCGCAGTTCTCCTCCCAGATCGCGACCCAGGGAAAAGCGGCGCGTGGAAAGCAGTACACCAGCACCAAGCCGACCTGCCAGTTGAGCGCCGCGATATAGGCAAACTCGCGCGCGGCGTCCACGCGCGCCGCCGCGACAAATCCGTAGCCGGGGCGGGCGAAAGGCACACCAAGATCGAGCGCGCCGCCGTCGATTGCGGGAGCATGCGGCCAGGTAAAGTCCGCATCGTCGCGCAGGATCGCATGGCCTTCATAGCCAAGCGGCCAGGTGCGTCCGCGATCAAGCGACGCGTCGATCCTGCTGTGGCTCGTCTCAAGGAACGGCGGGCCGAGGGAAAGATGCTGGACCCAGTGAATCTCGCGCGGCACTGCTCCGCGGTTGTGCACGCGCTCTTCGATGAACAGCACCGCCGCGTCGTCTGCGAGCCGCGCACGACGCTCACAATCAAGCTGCGCAATGGGTAGCTCGACGCGAGCCGTGCAGCCGCGATCGATCGTATCGAAGCTCCACGTGCGCGCGGCGGCTTCGCCGTGCAGCGGCATGCCGCGCGCGGCATCCTCGTTTGAAGGTGCGCCAAAGATGTCGAGACACAGCGCATGCCCGGTGTACATGGCTAGAAACGCGCCGGCAGGAACTCCTCCATAGTTTTCTGCGAGCGTCTTGCAATACGCGTCGTCCGGATCGGCGGTGGGCCACGGCGCAGGCCAGAGACAGTTGACTGCGGCAGCCCCCCTGCTCAGGCGCAGTTCCGCAATATGCCCGCCGCCGCGCAGCAGCACGGCTTCCATTACGCCGTTACCCAGGCGCACGGCATCGCGATCGTGCCACTTTTCCGCAGTGGTGCTCGTCGTCAAAGCAACCATCCTCCATGCATGGCAGAGAGCGCGCAGGGCGCGGTTGCATCCCGCTTCTCGCAGATCATTGCTTGGCCACCGATCCTGTTCCGCCGCGCTGAAAGGCCATGCCGCCGGCAGGGATCAGCATGCCTCCGTCCACGGCCAGCGTGGTTCCGGTGATGAATGACGCCCAGTCGCTGGCCAGGAAGGCAATCGCGCGCGCCACCTCCTCAGGCCGGCCGATTCTGCCCAGCGGATGCGTCGCGGCGCAGGCCGCGCGCACCGCCTCGGGGTCGGCGCCCATGTTGATGGACGCGCGCAGCATGGGCGTGTCGATGGCGCCGGGCATGACGCAGTTGGCGCGGATATTTTTGCCGGCAAAGTCGAGCGCCACGGAGCGCACAAGGCCGGCGAGTCCATGTTTCGCGGTCACGTAGGCGGCGGAGTTGGCCACGGCGGCCACCGTCTGCACCGAGCCCACAACCACGATGGCGCCGCCGCCCGCAGCCACCATGTGCGGCAGCGCGGAGCGCACCACGTGGAAGCATCCATCCAGATTCACGCCGAGCGTCTCGCGCCACACGTCAAGGCTTGTAGTGATTGCGTCTCCATAGCGCTGGATGCCGGCGCAGTGGGCGACAACATGAATGGCGCCGTGCTGGCGTGCGGCTTCATCCATTGCGGCCTGCACGCTCTCGGCGCTTTCGATATCGCACCAGTGGAACGACCCTGCGCCGCTTTCACCGGCAAGACTCGCCGCCGCACGCGCGCCTTTTTCACGGTCGCGGTCAAGTACGACAACACGCGCTCCCAGTTCACTGAATGTAATGGCCGTGGCTTCGCCAATGCCCATGGCTCCGCCGGTCACTACGGCAACTTTGCTCTGAAAACCGAACTTCATCGCAGCTCTCCTGCGAATCCGCGAACCGGCTCTGTCTCCATGCGGACGGTCACGATGCCGAAGGCCGGCACGTCTACGCGGATTCCATCGGAGTCTACAGCGAGCGCGCTCTGTTTGTCTTCCAGAACATTGCAGAGCCAGGCATGCGTAACGCGGAAAAAGCGGCTGTCGATGTGAACGGACGATGCCTTACCCGACGTGTCCTCAAGCCGCAGGATGCTCCCATCGCCGTCCTCGGCAAGCTTCCATGCAGTTGCCACGACTGCTGGATTGTCGATCGACAGAAAGCTGGCCGCATCTTTGGGCAGCGCACTCGCAGCAGCGGCCGCGTGAACGGGATCGGATTCGAGACGCGTCATCGACTCCCATCCCAGGCGCGTCAACTGCGCGGCGTCGAATCCCGTCATGCTCGTGAAGGCATAGTGAAACTCGAAGTCGCCGCCCTGCGACGAAGCGAAGTTCGTCTCCCAGTAGTTCGACATGATCCAGGAAAAGATCGTGCTGCTTTTAGGATGAAACTCCGCAGGCCACGCACCGCGCACAATATCGCCGAAGGCCACCAGCGGCGCATCTTCAGGAAAGAGGACCATGGTTGCGCCGCCGCTGGTCATGGCGGCCCAGTGATTTGCCGCGTACCACTCGCGGCAGCCGCCGGCGAGTTCGTCTTTTGCCGGATCGACAAAGCCGTTCTGCGTTTCGTAGCGAAACTCGGGTTGACTGCCGGCAAGCGGAAAAGCGATGTACGCTGCTTCCTTGCGCAAGGTGGCGTCTTTACGCAGATTCAGGTCGAAGTCGATGCGTTTTTCGTCCGCGCGCAGCGTAATGGTGGTGCGGATGGATGGGGTATTCGGCGCGCTGGATTCGAGGACCGCGACAATACCCTCCGCGGTTCGGGAGATGCTGACGATGCGGCCGTTCCCGGCGGGAGCGGGATGCAGTTCCGGCGAGCGCTGCGCTGCGCCGTAGCGGTAGAGGCTGTTGGCCGGCATGTCGTCATCGCCCTGCACATAAACATAGGCGCCAAACCGGAATGGACTCGATAGATCGACCAGCTCGCGATTCAACTGCTTGTCAAAGACGCTCTTCACCGCGCCGTGCTCCGCGTCCAGCATGATTCGATAGTAGCGATTCTCGATTGCGCCATCACGCAGCGCGGTATCGTCCCTGTGCGGCGTTGCGGCGTCCGGATCTTTTGCGGATGCGATGGCAAAGAGCCTGTATCCAAGCGCGGGCACATCGGCCGCGCGGAAACGCACGCGGTCGGTCTTGCCGCCAAAACCGGGCAGTACGGTCCCACTTTCTTCACGCAGGATAACCTGGTCGACAGGCGCATTGGTTGCGGAATCGACGATGGAGTCGCCGACGGGCAGGTCCACTTCCACCCATCCGCTGCGCGGCCAGCTCAGCGAGTTGAAGACGGCAATCGAATCGCGCGCCGGACTGAGCATCGACTCGAGCTGCGCCCAACTGCGCTGTACGCTCTGCGCAATATCGTTTTGTGCGATGACCGTTTCAAGCTGTTTTTCGTGGAGCTGGATGCGGTTCTGGTCGCCTTCGGGCTGCGTGGTCGCGCTCACTGCGGTCCACGTGTGCTCGTCGAAGAGCAGCATGTTGTGCCAGGCGTCGGCCAGCTTGCGCGCATCGGGGCGCAGATCGGGATCGAGCAGCGCGGGAATCGCCGCCATCTTCTCGGCGCTGAGTATCCGCTGTTGATTGCGGCGATGCAGCGCAGTATGGAGCGCGTCGGAGGCGAAGCCGTCTTCCCAGTAAGGCCCAAAGTCGCCGCGATACACGGGCAGGTCGCCGTGGAACTGCTGCTCGAGCGAGGCCATGGCGTCCTTGAACGAAGTGAAAACCATGCGCGGCCACGCGTACTGCGCGGCCCACGCGCGCGGCAGCTCCACCTGCGCCTGGTCGAGCGGCGTGTTCTCAAGCTGGCTGCCGTAGACGATCACCGCGTCAGCCTTGTAATCGGGGCGCGTGTACGCCTCAAGGAAGACCGGCGCGGCGTCTTCAACTGCGGGCAGCGTGGGCGGCGTGCCGAACATCGACGCCAGTTGCAGGTAGGCGCGCGCGTACCACATCATTATGCGTCCGCCGTCGGGGCCCTCCCAGTAAAATGGCGACTTCTCATTCCACCGGCCCAGCAGCAGGATGGGCGCGCGCCACGAGTTGCTGCCGGCAGCAAAGTATTGCACGCCCGCATCGTGCAGCACCGATGCGTAGGACCAGCTATACGAGGGCACATCGGTGATGTTCGCGGCGCCCACCGGCAAGTGCTCGCTTGCAGCCAGCGCGTGGCTTGGATAGAGCGAGCGGATAAGCCCTTCGAGCGATGCCACGCCGGTATGCTGGTTGGCGAACTGCGGCGGCACAACGATCTGGCCGGCGCGCACGGCGTTGAGAAATCGCTCCCGCTGCGCCTGCGCGCGACCGGCAAGATACTGCTCGGCAACCCACTCGCCGTCGAGGGTCCAGCGAAAATCCGGGTGTTTCTGCAGCAGGTCGAGCACGCCATCGACGCTCTCTGACTGCAACTCCGCCACCTTCGGCCGGTAGTCGGTAAAGCCCACGTCGAGATGCTCCTGCGGCACGATGTCGAGGGTCCATGTTCTGGCCGCCGTGAGCTGCTCCTGAAATCGATGCCCGTCAATTGTCAGCACGGCCGTCGCCGTACCGGACCACTCCGGCACGGCGAAGCGCAAGCGCTGCTCGCCAAACTCGCCATCAAGCGCGAGCGGCTGTGTGAACACGCGCCCGCCGATTTCGAGCTTCACCTTCCCCTGCGTTTTTGCGCCCGCATGCAGTGCGGGGAAAATATCAACAATCTCGTCAAGTCCGCTTGCCGATTTCCGATAGAAGATGGTCGGCTCCGCGAGAACGGCTATCGCTTTCCCCGGATAATTGCCGCCTGGATTCTGCGTGAGCGCAATCGCGTCGTACACCAGGCCGCTCTGCCCCGGCGCAATGTCGCCCATCGACTGTTGCGGAGTGGCCGGCGTATCGACGGCAGTAAAGACGATCGCGTTTTGACCGCGCGCAAGCCATCGCGCGGGAATGTCGATGGTCTTTTCGTCGCGCGAGGTCTGCGGCACGAATGTGCCTTCCCAGTCGCCGGCCGCATAGTCCAGCCGCGGATGAAAGTAGAAGACGCCCTTGTGGCCGTTGATGCTGAGCGCAAGGGCGGAAAGCCGCGGCGTCTCGTAAAGAATGGCCACGCGCAGTTGGTAAAGTCCGTGCGGAGCGTCGCCGAGCGCGAACTTCACCGTGAATGGATGCAGCCTTCCGCCCGCGACCGCGTTGGCCGGACCGGGCTGAAAGCGAATCCAGTCCGCATCGCGATTGACGCCTACGGTGAAGACAATGTCCGACCGTGGGCTGGCGTAGTCGATACCCTGGCTGCGAAACTCCTGCGACGAGCCGTCGAACCGGCCGATCTGCCAGAGGGTGCTCGGCTGTGCCGCTGCTATTGCGGCTGCGCCCGCAAACACCAGCAGACCCAGCCATCCGCCCGTTTTCTGCATCGTCGCTCGCCGCTCCAGCCGCGCATTCCCTGCGCGCATGCTCGTTTCCTTCCAGGCCGTTGCACGCCATGTCCGCGGTGTGAACTGCGTATTCGCGCCCGGTCTTAATTGTCAGACAGGTGCTTTCCGTATATATACCGCCGTGGCCAACGGCAGTCAACCGGGCACAAACAGCCGCATTGCGCTGCGGAAACAGGCGCAAATCCGGGTATTGCAGGCATCCGGCCCGTATACCTTTCGATTTGACAACTGTGGAAAGACTGTCCTATTGTCTGGTTTGTTCGGAAGAAATGTCAGACAAACTGGCCAAAAAACGGACGCCGAAGTTCCCCATGCCCTCCGCGCGGCGCGAGTCGGTGATCGACAGGGTGGCCCACCGCATCGAGACGCTGGTGCGCAGCGGCCAGCTTGGACGCGGCAGCCGCCTGCCCTCGGAGCCGCGCCTGGCGGAGATGCTGAACGTGAGCCGCGCCTCCCTGCGCGAAGCGCTCAAAGGCATGATGTTTCTGGGGTTGCTCAAGGCGAGGCCGGGCGACGGGACGTATCTGCAGCCCACGCTGAGCAGCATGGTCAGCCGCCACTTCCAGTGGATGCTGCTTTTGCAGGAGATCAAGTACTTCGAGCTGTACGAGCTGCGCCAGATCCTGGAGCCGGCCGCCGCCGCGCTGGCCGCGCGCCGCGCCACGCGCGAAGATCACAACCAGATGCGCGCCGCGCTGGCCGCCATGCGCGCCGCCATTCACGACCCCGTCCTGTTTGTGCGCGCGGAGATGGAGTTTCACGACGCCATTACGCAGGCCTCGAAGAACGTGGCCATTCTGAGCACCATGCGCATGATGTACGGCGCGCTGGCCGAGGGCCGGCATCGCGTGCTGCCGCTCGTCGAAAGCCTGGAAAAGCACTGCGCGCATCACGAGCGCATGTACAAGCTCATCGCCAGCGGACAGGCCGGCCCGGCGCGCCGCGCCATTGCCGCCGATCTCAAGTATGCGGAGTCGCTTTTGCGCAAGAACCTGAAGACCGCCGACCGGCTTGGCGCGCTCAACGATCACGCCATCGCAGTCCCCGCGTCTCAGGCAGTAGACATAACGAAACGAAACGGAAGCGGAGCCGGCCGTGCAGCTGCAAGAAAGCCGAAGGGAGCCGTGCATGCAGCCGGCAGTTGAAGACAGCCTGCGCGCTGCGGCTTTGCGCGGGTGCGGCGCGGCAGGGAACAGGATGCTTCGATCAAAGAACGGTCAAAGAACGATTGGGGAACGATCAGGGAATGATCAGGAGGCAGGCGATGAAAACGGTAAAAAAGGTGCGGTGGTTCGGAAAAGCGCACTCGCTTATCAGCAAATATGCATTGGGGACGATTCATTGCGCGGCGGCGCTGGCGGTCGTGTTTCTGCTGTCGGGCAGGCCGGCATACGCGCAGTTTGATACCGGCACGATCGTCGGCTCGGTCACCGATCCCACCGGAGCCGTGATTCCACACGCCGCCGTGGCCGTCACCAACACCGGCACCGGCATCGACACCAACGCAGTGACAGACGGCAACGGCAACTTTGTCGTCTCCGCGCTGCCATTCGGGCATTACGTCGTCTCTGCCACGGCCACCGGCTTCGGAAAGGCCGCGTCGCAACCGCTGGAGCTGAACGTGGGCGCAACAGTGAGCGTAAAACTGTCGCTCACGGTGGCCACAACCAGCCAGAACGTCGAAGTGACGGGGACCACTGCAACCATCGATACCTCGACCAGCACCGCCGGCACCACGCTCAACTCCGAGCAGATCGGCAACCTGCCGGTGAACGGCCGCGACGTGAGCGACTTTCTCGAGATATCGCCCGGATCGGTGGGCTCGACGGCGTTCTTCCAGGGCAGCGTCAACGGCCTCGACAACATCTTTACCGGCCTGAACATCAAGCTGGACGGCCAGTCGGCGAACCGCGGCGACGTGAACGGCTTCCTCGAAACCGAGGGCCAGGAGGGCGCGCGCATCACCCGCGCCAGCGTCGACAGCATCCAGGAGATCGACTTCGCCAACAGCGGCTACAGCGCGCAGAGCGGCTTTTCTCTCGGTCCGCAGATGAACATCATCACCAAGGGCGGCACCAACCAGCTTCACGGCACGGCCTACGAGTTCTTCCGCAACCAGGCGCTCGACGCGCGCGACTATTTTGCGCCGGGCCCCAAAGTGCCGCTCCACCTGAACCAGTTTGGCGGCAACCTGGGCGGCCCGGTTGTCAGGAACAAGCTATTCTTCTTTGTGAACTACGAGGGCGATCGCACGCACATCACCAATCCCGAGACGGATTATGAGGTGATCAGCGCCTATGTTCGCTCGCAGTTCGCCCCCTCCATGCAGCCCATTCTTGCGCTGATGGCGCCGCTGCCCTCCGGCTGCGGACTGGGTTCGACGACCTCGACCTGCGCCTACGACACCGCCTATCCGGATGTCGTCGATCCTTCGCAGTACGACCTGGTATTCACGCCCACCAGCTTTCCCGACATCGTCCGCGAAGACACGGGCTCGGTTCGCTTCGACTATCACATGGGCGACAACGACACGCTGATGTTCCGCTATAACATTAACGACTCGCTCACCACGGATACTTACGGCAACGCCCAGGACCAGGTTTCTCCGCAGGCGCTGCGGACGCAACTCGCCAAGCTCGACGAGACGCACATCTTCAGCCCCACGCTGCTCAACGAGTTCAGCGTCGCGGTGAATCGCTTCTACTCGAATACGGCTTCAGACACACAGCAGCCTTACTTCTCGATCTCCAGCTTCTTCGTCAACCTGGGCGCGCTTCCCGGTGCCAACACCTTTAACCAGACCAATGCCAACACGCTGCCGGAGATCTTCGACAACCTGACCAAGACGCTTGGTAACCACACGTTGAACGTCGGCACCCAGATTCGTCTCAACCGCTTGAACACCTGGCTGCAGCCTCTCGAAGCCTACGACTACTACAGCTTCCAGAGCCTCGAAACCAACCAGCCCTTCGTGCTGCAGAAGAACGGCACGCCCGGCTTCATCGGCAACGCCGACTCCAACTGGGATGTTTACGGGCAGGACGACTGGAGAGTCAGCCGCAATCTCACCTTCAACCTCGGGCTTCGCTACGACTACAACACCACCTGGAACGTAGGCCATGGCGATCAGCGGCAGTTCGATTACGCCACGCAATCTTTCGGCACCGCGGGCGCAAGCGCATATAACGCGCCGCGGATCGATTTCGCGCCGCGCGTCGGTTTCGCATGGCAGCCGTATCACGACGGCAAGACCGTGGTGCACGGCTACGGCGGCCTGTTCTACATGCCCATGCAGCCTTCTCCAAACACGCTGGCCGATAACATGCCGGCCAATGCCACCATTTCTGACAATCTCTTCGACGCGCTCTTCGGCGGATTCTCCATCTCCTATCCCACGCCGAATCCACCGCTGCTTCCCGGCGAGCAGAACGTCTACATCTTCCCCACCAACCCGCACGACCCCTACTCCACCAACTGGCTCTTTGGCGTGGAGCAGGAGATTGCGCCGCAGACCGTGCTGACCATCAACTACACCGGCAACAAGGTGCAGCACACGCAGGCCGGCGTCGCCTTCCAGGCCATCAATCTCAATCCGTCGAGCCCCAACTCCAACGTGCCCCGGCCGCTCTCTCTTGAGGGCATTCCCTACCAGAACGAGTATTACCTGCCCAACAGCCTGTTCTCGAACTACAACGCGATGCAGGTGCAGTTACGCAGAAATACGCAAAAGCTCCAGCTCGAAGCCAACTACACCTGGTCTCACGAGATCGACGACGAGGTGAACGTCTTTGCCGGCTACGAGGACCCCTACGACCCGCTGCACGACCGTGGCAACGGTGACTGGGACACGCGCAACAACTTCACCGCCAGCGCCGTCTACAACCTGCCAGAGCTCAAAGGCTCGGGCCGGCTGATGCAGGAGGCGCTCGGCGGCTGGCAGGCCTCAAGCATCCTGCAGACCCGCTCCGGCCTGGGACAGAACGTGGAGATCACGAATGGATTCTTCGGCAACTATATGCGCCCCAACACGGTTCCGGGCGCGGCCGTAAAAGTTGCAGGCGCAAGCTGGCCCAGCGCGAGCTACAACATCGGCGCCTTCGCTCTCGAGCCCAACTTTAACGGCGTGTGGGGCGATCCATCAACGATCGGCACGGTGGGCCGCAACTCGCTGCGCGGACCGGCCTTCTTCCAGTGGGATCTCTCCGGCATGAAGAACTTCGCCGTCACCGAAGGCGTGAAGCTGCAGTTCCGCGCCGACATCTTCAACATCCTCAACCATCCCAACTTCTCGAATATCGACACCGGTATCTGCAGCTCGGTCACGTACCCCAGCGCGACCAGCGCCACCTGCACGCAAAACCAGCCAAGGCTGGCAAACGGTTTCTGGCAGGGATTCGGCACCTCCTCGGCGACCATTGCCGGGGCTGACACCAACCAGATCGGCAACGGCACCGCGCGCCAGACGCAGCTCTCTCTGAAAGTGATCTTCTAGGGTTGGTTGCATCCGTGTTGTTTTGAAAGGGCACGGCTTCAGCCGTGCCGTAAGTGCCATAAGATGAATGAGGCTTTAGCCCCTGAGGGGTGAGTGAATGACTTGATCAGAGCTCCCCTAACTGCACAACGGTCTCTGCGCGGTGGCGAGACCTGCATGCTGCCGTCACGCAGCGACAACTCGGCGGACAATTTTTCCGAAGTGAGGTTCATGAATTTTCATTTGCAGTGCAAGGCAAGCGTGCGCTGGTTGTTCATCGCGCTGGCATGCATTTGCTTTTTGGGTATGCCGGCGCGCGCCGCTGCCTCTCACGCCGCCTGCACGCCCAGGTTTTCTCTCGAGCAGGGCAAGCCGCTCGGCTGGCTGGGCGCGGATGCGGCGTATTCCATTCCGCTGCGCGACGGGCGCGACGTGTGGATCTTCGGCGATACGCTCTACGGCGAGCGGCGCGTGGTGCACGGCAACGAGCCGCAGATGGTGCGCAACAGCATTGGCATCTCTACCTGCAGCGCTGATGGGCAATGGA
>JASHPJ010000125.1 GCA_030038195.1 Acidobacteriaceae bacterium | reverse complement strand
AACGCTTCACTGTCGGCAGGGCAGGAAGGCTTTTCACCGAAGACATGGAGTTCGATCACGCAATGGAAGACGCCTGTAACGGTAGTTGGGGTAGCCGGCAGCACCCAGGCAACCGCGACTCTTTCGCTTACTGTTTCCCTGTCCAATGCGTCTTTCTCGCCTGCTCCGTCCGCTATCAATCTGCCCATCGTCAGCATCAATACCAGCGGTGTGCCCATCAACAGCAGGACGGTAAACGTGCTAGGCACGATCACCATCACCTCCGCCGATGGTCAGACATCGTATTTGCCCAACGCGAGCGACAGTGATAACACCGCAAACTTCCACATTCATGGCCATACAACGTCGGATATGCCCAAGGTGCCGTACCATATCTCGCTGAATACCAGCCTGGACTTGCTGAACACAATGGGCCTGTCGTGCCCTTATGTAACGAGTTCGGGAAAGCCGACTTGCGATAAGAGCAAGAGTTACGATCTTCTGGCAAATTACGACGACAAGACGATGCTGCGCGATTGGGCGGCAAGTGCGCTGGCAAATGCCATCCCCATTGGGGGGGACTACCTGAATTCGCCAGCGGGTTCCCCCAGTCCAAGCGGTACCTCAACCCTGATGCCGTGGGCGCCCCACTCGCTCTTTGTCGAGCTGTTTGTGAACGGCGCTTATGAGGGAACCTACCAGCTTATCGAGGAAGTAAAAGTCGATAGCCACCGGGTGAACATCAACGAGTTATCGGAATCGGATACGTCTCCGACTGAGGTAACCGGCGGCTACCTGCTGGAGATCGATAACCGCCAGCAGGAAGCGTATGACTTTGTAACCCCTGAAAATGTCGACATTGGAATTGTGGATCCCGACTTCAGTCCCGATCCTGAGGTTCCGGAACAGACTGCATATATTTCAAATTATGTGGATACGGCAGAAACAGCGCTCTTTTCCAGCAATTTTACCGATCCTACGCTTGGGTGGCGCGCGTATTTCGATGAAGCGTCAGCCGTAAATTTCTATATTGTGAATGATCTGATGGGCAACGTAGACGGAGGCGACTTTTATAGCAGTGATTATCTTTACAAGGACGAGAACAATCCCCTCATCTATATGGGACCCATCTGGGATTTCGATGTTAGCTCAGGGAACGTAAACTACCATACAATCGTCAATCCGACGATTCCCTGGATGCAGGTGAATGCGGCCTGGTACAAGCAATGGTTTCAAGATCCGGGGTTCACGGCCGATGTGGCGCAGCAATGGAACACGTTAAAGAACAATGGAGTGCTGTCATCCTGGTTGAGTTCGATCCCGGCGCAGGCTGCCAGCCTGGAGCAGGCCCAGGCAAACAATTATAGCCGCTGGCCGATGCTGGGCCTGGAAGTGTGGCCGAATCCCGAGGCCGCCGGCAGCTATGACGGCGAGGTCAGCTATCTGACTAACTGGTTGACCCTGCGCATGGCCTATCTGGACTCAGTCTTCAATAACAAGGCTCAGACTTACACGTCGCTCACGATTCCTTCTCCGCAGGCGAGTTACGGCGCTCAGGTCAATCTGACCGCGGTAGTTGCCGGCGGAAGCAGTCCCGGCGGCATGGTTACCTTCCTTTCCAATAATGCTGTAATCGGCACAGCTGCGCTCAGCGGCAATTCGGCTACTTTCACGGTCAGCAACCTGCCACAGGGCAGCAACAGCATTCAGGCTGTTTACAACGGCGATAGTGTGAACGGCCTGTCTGCCTCCACGCCGCAGACCATCACCGTTGCGGCCCCGCTGATCGCCACCTCGACCACGTTGTCTGGCCCGTTCTCAAACAACTTCCTCGCAACCGTTGTCCCCAATTCGGGCTCCGCTATCCCCACCGGGACGGTTACGTTTAGCGTGGACGGCAGTGCAGGTGCTCCCGTTAGTCTGGATGGCACGGGCAGCGCGTCGTTTTCACCCGGTGTACTTTCTCTCGGAGCACATGCGATCAATGCCGTTTACTCGGGCGATTCCAACTTTGCTGCGAGCAGCAGCTCGTTTACCGCGATTCCGATAGCAGCTACGCCTACGCTCACTCCGGATGGTGGGACGTTCAATTCGACGGAGATGGTGACACTGAGCGACAGCACTCCCGGCGCGACGATTTACTACACCACAGCTGGCTACCAGGCAACAACCGGCTCGATCGTGTACAACGGCCCGATCAAGCTTACGTCGACCAAGACCCTGTCTGCCATCGCCGTGGCTCCGGGCTACGCGCAGAGCGCGCCTGCAACCGCGTACTTCACCGTCACACCGACGGTGGCCACGCCGCTAATCTCCCCGGTAGGCGGCAACTTTTCCACGCCGCAGACCGTGACGATCACCGACAGCACGGCTGGGGCAACGATCTTCTACACGACGGACGGCTCGCAGCCGACCACATCGTCAACGCCTTATGGTGGCTCCTTTACGGTTTCGTCTGGAGAGACAGTGAACGCGATAGCCGTGGCCACCGGCTACAACCAGAGCGCGACGGCTACGGCCAGCTTCACATTCCTGTCTCAGGCAGCCACACCGATGGTCTCTCCGGACGGAGGGACCTTCAGCTTATCCCAGTTGGTAACACTGAGCGACAGCACTCCCGGCGCGACGATTTACTACACCACGGCCGGCTACCAGGCAACAACCGGCTCGCTTGTATACAGCGGCCCGTTCAAGATTACATCGAGCAAGACGCTGTCGGCCATCGCCGTGGCACCGGGCTACGCGCAGAGCGCGCCTGCAACCGCATACTTCACCATCACACCGACGGTGGCCACGCCGCTGATCTCCCCGGCAGGCGGCAACTTTTCCACACCGCAGACTGTGACGATCACCGACAGCACGGCTGGGGCAACGATCTTCTACACGACGGACGGCTCGCAGCCGACCACATCTTCAATGCCTTATGGTGGCTCCTTTACGGTTTCGTCTGGGGAGACAGTGAACGCGATAGCTGTGGCCACCGGCTACAACCAGAGCGCGACGGCTACGGCCAGCTTTACGTTCCTGCCTCAGGCGGCCACACCCACGGTGACTCCGGATGGAGGGACATTCGGCTCAGCCGAACTGGTGACGCTAAGCGACAGCACTCCCGGCGCGACGATTTACTACACCACGGCCGGCTACCAGGCAACAACCGGCTCGATCGTGTACAGCGGCCCGATTAAGCTGACTTCGAGCAAGACCCTGTCTGCCATCGCCGTGGCACCGGGCTACGCGCAGAGCACGCCTGCAACCGCATACTTCACCATCACACCGACGGTGGCCACGCCGCTGATCTCCCCGGCAGGCGGCAACTTTTCCACACCGCAGACCGTGACGATCACCGACAGCACGGCTGGGGCAACGATCTTCTACACGACGGACGGCTCGCAGCCGACCACATCGTCAACGCCTTATGGTGGCTCCTTTACGGTTTCGTCTGGGGAGACAGTGAACGCGATAGCTGTGGCCACCGGCTACAACCAGAGCGCGACGGCTACGGCCAGCTTTACATTCCTGTCTCAGGCAGCCACACCGATGGTCTCTCCGGACGGAGGGACATTCGGCTCAGCCGAACTGGTGACGCTAAGCGACAGCACTCCCGGCGCGACGATTTACTACACCACGGCCGGCTATCAGGCAACAACCGGGTCGCTTGTATACAGCGGCCCGTTCAAGATTACATCGAGCAAGACGCTGTCGGCCATCGCCGTGGCACCGGGCTATGCACAGAGCGCGCCCGCAACCGCATACTTCACCATCACGCCGGCAGATTGAGATTGAATCTGTTTGCGTGCCGCTTCGTATCAATTGGGAGAGAAGCCGATGAGCCAGACCAATCCTTATGACGTTTTTCTCGACGGCCGCCCCGTCAAGGCCATCCTGGCCTCCACGCCGTCTGCTCTGGCTCAGGCGCTAGCCGCCATCGGCGAAGACAATCTCTCCACTCCGCCCGCGCCCGGCAAATGGTGTGCGGCGGAGATTCTCTGCCATCTCGCCGACTGCGAGCTGGCCTTCGGTTTCCGCCTCCGCCAAACCCTGGCTGAAGATACCCCGACTCTTCAGCCCTTCGACCAGAACAAATGGGCCGCCGTCTATCACGGCATCGAAGCCGGCCACGCGCTGGAGGTCTTTGCCGCTCTCCGCGGCTGGAACCTGCGCCTGCTGGAAAATACGCTGCCCGCCGCCGCGAGCCGCCCTGCGGCGCACCCGGAACGCGGCGCCATGACCTTCATGACCATCCTGGAAACCATGGCCGGCCACGACCTGAACCATCTGGCGCAGCTCAACCGCCTGGCCGCGCAGACGGCTTGAGACAGCACGGCCCTCCTCTCCGTTCTGTCTGGATTGCGCCGGGCCGTCAGCCGGATCGTGATGAATCAGCCTTCGACGCGGACAAGAAGAGTGGTGATATTGTCGTGGCCACCGGCCTTGTTGGCTGCGCCCACAAGCCGCTCGCAAAGCTCGTCCAGCGGCAGATCGATGCTGAGCAGCGACTCGATGAGCGAGTCGGAAAGTTCTTTGCTGAGGCCGTCAGAGCAGAGCAGGAAGAGATTGCCGGGTTCGGCTTCGAGCGCGAAGGCATCGGGCGTCACCTGGCACTGCGTTCCGAGCGCGCGGGTGATCACGTTGCGTAGCGGCGAGCGCAGCGCCTCGGCTTCCGTCATGCGCCCCAGCCGCACCTGCTCTTCCACCAGCGAGTGGTCCAGCGTAATCTGCTCGAGCCGCCGGTTGCGCAGCCGGTAACATCGGCTGTCGCCGATGTTGAAGACGCATACATGGCGCTCTTCCGCCGCCAGCGCAACCATGGTGGTGCCCATGCCGCTCAGCCTGTGATTGCGCTGCGCGCGGGAATAGATGGCCTGGTTGGCGGCGCAGATGGCTGACTCCATCGCGGCGCGCGTGGGCCGGGAAACAGAGCTTTCCGCCACCCGCCGCATGATCTCGTCCACGGCCAGCGAGCTGGCGACTTCTCCGGCAGCGGCGCCACCCATCCCGTCGCACACCACGTACACGCCGTGCTCGACGGAAAACCCGTAAGAATCTTCGTTCGAGGTGCGTTTACGGCCGCGATCGCTGACTGCTGCAGCCGTGTAGTGGACAAGAGCCGTGGCCAAGAACTTCTCCCGCCGAAAGATCAACCACTGGACAGTTTACACGGGTTTTCGCCGGGCCGGGCTGGAATTACTGGCCCGAAGCCTGGGCGCCGGCGGGCAGCGGCGGCGGCGCTGCAAGATCGAAGATCTGGATGGCTCCAGCATTGAGCACGGCCACCCGCCGGCCGGAAGGCGAGATGGCCGCGTTGCCGCCTGAGTCGAGCGCCGGGCTTACCGGGGTTTCCAGGGCCATGTCGCCGGTGGCGGCGTCGTAGACGGTGAGCCACTGCCCCTTGATGTCGTCGGAATCGATGGGGTCGTAAGCATTGACCGTGTGATTCACACCCAGGGTCTCGCGGCCGATGCGCAGGCCGTTGGGCGAAACAACGATCTCAGGCCAGATGGCGACGGAGGGGATCTGGTCGGCCCAGAGCTGCCGGCCATCGGTGGTCATGGCCACGATCCGGTCGCCGCCGTCCTCGGCGCACGCGGTTACCAGGACCAGTTGATCGGTGACGAAGTGGTTGGTGAGGTCGCAGCTCGAGTCCACGCGGCCCAGGGTCGCGCTGCCGCCGCGAAAGTAGCTCATGCTGAGCAGCCATTGCCAGCGCTGGCCGCGCAGGTTTTCCAGGTAGCCCAGCGAGTTGATGGGCAGATGCACGGTGGTCCGGACCCGGCTCACCAGCATCACCTTGCCGGTGTCGCGGCGCAGGATGCGGACCACGGTGTCCGGCGTGCTGCCGGAGTCCTCTCCGTCGGTGGTCATCGCAGCGGAAGCCGTCGACGGACTCTGCACTTCGCCCGGCAGCGGAGTGGCGGGCGGCGGCTCGTAGGAGTCGGCGACCATGTACTGCTGGGAAGGATCGAGCTCGAGCCAGAGCAGCGGGCCGGGAAACTGGAGGAATGGCCGGAGGGTCAGGCTCGCGTCGCCCACCAGGAGGTTGTTGCGGTCGCGCAGCAGAAAGCGGCCGTCATGGAGCATCCACAGGTAGCGGGTGCGGTCGTGCAGGGTCCAGGTGGCCTCGGCTTCAACCGAGCCCGAGGGTAGTGACAGCACCAGCGCGCGAATCTGGCGCTCTTCGCCGCCGGCTCCGCCGGAGGCGTCGCGGTGCAGCAGGCCCGGGAACCGGAAGGTGAACAACAGCTTGTCTTCTCCGATGAAATCGAGTGAAGCCAGCGTGTTGCGCGCGCCCAGATAGATGGGGCCCGGCGGCGAAAAGCCAAGCGGTTCGACGGGGATGGACAACGTGGGCGCGACGGTGGGCTGCGCCGGAAAATGATCGGGGATCACGCGCTCTTTCAGCGGATGCGTGCGCGTCTGGCTCGGATCGGGCGCGGCCGGCGGTTGCTGGGCAAAGACCGCGACCGCAAGCGGTGCGGCTGAGGCCAGCGACAGGCACGCGCGCACACCCAGGCCCATCGCTCTTCGCCATTTCACCATCGTTGAGTATTTTCGCCGATGCGGGCCGGTTTTGGCAGCGCGTGAACCCGGCGGCGCATGTGCGACAGTAAAAAAGGGATGATCGGACAGAAAACAGCGACGCCGGGAGTGCGGTTTCTGGGCTATGGAGCCTGTGCCCTGGCCGGAACGTTGTGGGGGACCGGATTCTTTTTCGGCAGGCTGGCGCTGAACGAGATGAGCGTAGAGCACATGGTACTCTACCGCTTCCTGTTTGCCTCGCTGGGCATGCTGCCGGCGGCGTTGAGCAACCGGGTGCGGCTCAACCGGAGTGAGATGCGTATCCTGCTGCTGGCCGCGGCCTTTGGCATTCCCATCCAGTTCCTGCTGCAGTTTCATGGGCTGGCGATGACCACGGTGAGCCACGCGTCGCTGATGGTGGGCGCCATGCCGGTGCTGCTGGCCGCGGCGGCGGCCCTGTTTGCCGGCGAGCGCCTGGACTGGATGGGATGGCTGGCGCTGTGCGGATCGACCGTGGGCGCGGCGCTGGTAGTGCTGGGCGGCAGCCACGCAACCACGGGCAACGAGACGCCTACGCTCCAGGGCGACCTGCTGGTGATCTTCTCGCTGGTGACGGCGCTGGCCTGGATTCTACTGAGCAAGAAGCTGATGCAGACCCACCGCCCGGTGGTGGTTTCGGCGTACACGATCCTCGCGGGAACGGCGATGCTCATCGCGGTGGTGATGGGTCCGCAATGGCTTGCGCCACTCACCCACCGGCGCGTCGATCCGCTACCCTTTGCGCACGTGAGCATGACGGCGTGGACTGCGCTGGCCATCAGCGGACTGCTGTGCACGGCCACTACGACCTTCCTGTGGAACTGGGGCATTCATCACGTGCCGGCCTCGCGCGCCGGGGTGTTTCTCAACATCGAGCCGGCGCTGGGGTCGCTGCTGGGCGTGGAGCTGTTGGGCGAGCGACTCGGACCCTACGCCTGGCTGGGTGGCGCGCTGATCATTGGCGCAGCGGTAGTGCTGACCACGCGCGGCCATGAGCTGGAAGTGATTCTGGAATAGCGTGTTGCCGGGCCGGTTCAAAGCCCCGGATTCTTTGCGCTACCATCGTTTGCATGGCAGAGGCTGCAACTTTGCCGGAGACGCGCGCCGCACGGGGACGCAGCCGCAGCCGCGACCTGACTGAGATCGCCATCGCCTGGGGACTCATCATGGCGGTTATCTGGACGCCGCGGCCTTTCCAGCGCTACCTGTGGATCGCCGCCGCGGCGGCCGTCGTGGCGATCACCTGCATCTCGTTCGACGGCGCAAAAGCCATGGGCCTGCGCGGCGCCAACTTCCTGCGCTCGCTGTGGATTGCGGGCGCGGCGCTGCTGCTCGCCGGCATTGCGATCTTCGCCGCGGCGCGATTCGGCACGCTGCGCATGCCGGATGGCGTGCTCGCTTTCATCGGCACATATTGCGCTTATGCGGTCTGGTCGGGCGTGCAGCAATTCCTGTTGCAGAGCTTCTTTCTGCTGCGCTTTCTGCGCCTGATTCCCAGCCAGCGCAGCGTGGCATTGCTGGCGGCCGCGCTGTTCGCCATGGCGCACGTGCCCAATCCCATCCTTGCGCCCATCACACTGCTCTGGGGATTTGTCGCCTGCCTGCTTTTCCTGCGCTATCGCAACCTCTATCCGCTGGCCCTTGCCCATGCCATCCTCGGCATCACCGTGGCGCTCACCATTCCGGGACCGGTGGATCACAACATGCGCGTAGGGCTTGGCTATTTGACCTACAGCCGTCACCACAACGGCCACAGACCTTATCCGCTGGAGCATCCTCTACCGAAGCCAGAGTGACCAGATGGAGTCGATCGTGGCATGGGTGATGGCGGATGCGCCTACGCGCCGGTTGCTGCGCCAAGCGCGTCCGTAAAAGATGCCCGCGACCGCCGCCAGCACCACGTAACGCCAGTTGAAGCCGGCAGTGCGCTTGTTGAAGTGCGCCAGCCCAAAGAGTGCTGCGGTGAGCAACAGCGCAAGCGTGCGTCCCATGCGGCGCTCGAGCAGGTTCTGCAGCCATCCACGGAAGAAGAGCTCTTCCGGCACAGCGATGAAGAAAAAAGTAAAAATCCACGCGCCGGCGATCATCGCCAAGCCGGGCCAGGAGCGGTGCGCGTGCAAAAATCCAAGCGTGAGGCCGAGCGTGAGCGCAATGGGTGTATAAAACGCGGCCTCGCGCAGGCCGATAGCCGCGTCGTGCAGCCGCAGGCGCAGATCGAAGCCGGTGCCATCGAGCCTGCGGATGAGCACGAAGCCGTAGATGCCGGCGTCGAGCAGCAGAATCTTGCTGAAGATGGCCAGGTGCGCGGGCCACGCCGCCTCGAACCAGCGCAGATCCACGGCCAGGCCGAGTGTGACAAGGGTCAGGAAATCGCGCCAGTCGCCTCGTGGCTCGGGATCGATCTGCGCCGCCTGCCAGAGCAGAACCGCGATGCACGCGGGAAGCGCCGCGTAGAGCGCGCACCACTCCCAGTGGAAGTCGCGGGCAGAGGTAGTTACGAGAATATAGGGGATGCACAGGAGCGCGGGGCCGAGGAGCTTGAAAGCCAGCGGCAGCG
Source organism: Acidobacteriaceae bacterium (assembly GCA_030038195.1). Taxonomy (GTDB): domain Bacteria; phylum Acidobacteriota; class Terriglobia; order Terriglobales; family Acidobacteriaceae; genus Telmatobacter. The sequence goes on along the minus strand of JASHPJ010000125.1, from coordinate 34,597 downwards.
CGTTGACACGTTCCGCCATGCGTTGGGGAAAGAATGCAACCGCGAGAAACGGGATCAGCGTGAGCAGCGCCGCGAGAACGTTGGCCGGAGTGATGAATTGGAGAGCCTCAGACATCCCGCCTCCCTGGTGCGCTCGTCAGCCGGGCAGACTCTCGAACGACAACTGCGCAGACGGCCAGAGCGGCGCCGCCGGCCGCGGCTCCGAGGCAAGCTCGTAGACCAGCCGCTCCAGCACCAGGCGCTTGTCTGGCGGCGAGGAGCGCAGCTCCAGGTCGACGCGCGCAATCAAGCGCAGCGCGCGGGTCAGGTCGCGGCGGCTCTTGTAGCGCCGCGCCTGGCGGATGAGGTCGTCTGCGGCAAACGGTGGAATGCGGAAACCCTGCCACAGCGCCTGCCAGATGGCGCGCGAGTCGCGCACGTTCTTTTCCAGAATCACCAGCATCTGGCGGAAGGTGCGCGCCAGCATGTAGAGATGCCCGATGGCCGCATCTTCGCCCGCGTCGGAGCTGTTGAGCAGGCCGTGCAGCAGGGCGAGCGCGCGCACGCGGTCGTGGGCGCTGATGGCGTCAGTCAGTTCGAAGAGCGAGCGCTGCTTGGCGCCGAGCACCATGGTTTCCACGTCGCCCAGCGTGATGCGTCCGCGTCCCGTCGCATAGAGCAGCAGCTTTTCCAGTTCCGACGCAACCAGCATCATGTCCGCGCCCAGCGCATCCACAAGCTCGCGCGCTGCGTCGGGCTCCATGCGAATATCCGATACCTGCGCCGTGCTCACCGCCCAGCGCATCGCGTCTTCCTCGCCCACGCGGGCCAGTTCCACCATGCCGCAGTGCTCGCCCAGTGTTTCGGTCAGCCGCTCGTAGCGGTTCCTGTCGTCCATCTCCATGCGTCGCGAGTCGCTGGGGATGCGCAGGAAGTCGGCGACAAAAAGCAGCAGCGCCTGCGGATTGGGCGAGCGGAAGTAGCGATCGAGCGCCGCAAACTCGTCTTTCTTGGCGCCGCGCGTGTAAAGCTGGCGCACGTTGCGCACAAAGATCACCTGAAACGGCGCCATCAGCGACGGCGTCTGCGCGCAGTCGAGCACTTCAAAGATCGTGGTGCTGCCCAGATCGAGATCGGAGAGGCAGAAATCGCGCAGATCGGCCGGGACAAAGGCCTTGATCACGGCGGCGCGGCAGCGGTCGTGGAGAAAGATCTCGTCGCCGGCCAGCACGTAGCCCGGACGAAGCTGGCTCCTGCCTGCGGCTGCAGCCTCAATCTCCCCGACAAAACGGGTGACGGCCGAGAATCCTGCGCCCCAGCGAGAGCCGCTCATTGCGCGCGCCTCGCAAGGCGGCCGATGAAGGTGATAACCATGCGGCTCCAGAATATCGTTCCCGGCGCGCGGAATCCAGATTGGAAAACAGGACAGGAATCAAACTTACCCCTTAGCGCTTCCTGGCAGTCGTAGCCTTCCGCCTGGCAGGCTTTTCTGGTCTCGCTGCCCGCAACCAGCGTGGCATGGCCGCCTTCATGAGACGGAGCGGAGCCCCATCCTGGCGGGGAGCGGAACATGTGTCGCGAGGCGCCGCGGCAGCTACGCTGCCCTGGGTTCCACTTCCGTGGTGGTCCGCTCGGCTTCTTCGTCAAGCTTTTTCCTCTTGTCCGGCTTTTCCGCCATGGTCTGCTTCCGTTACAGCTTTTTTCTTGGATGCAGACTTTTTCTTTGCGAGCTTCTTCGCGGATTTGGCCAGGGCCGGCGCACCGCCGAGAAATGCGGCCCAGCGCAGCTCCGGCGCGTGCAGCGCGGCTTTGGCTTTGGCAATCGCCATGTCGGCCACCTGCTCCACGATCCACTCGAAGTTCGCCGGGCCGACGGAGTGCAGGTCGGCGTCGGGCGCGGGATTCATGAAGTCAATTGCGTACGGGATGCCGTTTTCCACGGCGAACTCGACCGTATTGAGGTCGTAGCCCAGCGCGCGGCAGAGCTTCAGCGCGTCCTGCTCCACGCGCTTGAGCAGCTTTTTGTCGTATGGCGGCGGATTCTGCACGTAGCGCTCATGGTGCGGACGGCGCGGATCGTAGGGCATGATGTGCACGTGCTTCTGCGCCACCACGTAGCAGCGGAAGTACTCGTTGAAATCGACGGCCTTCTGGTACATCATGCACAGGTCGCGCGACTGGTCGTAAGCCTGGAAGAACTCCTCGCGGTTATGGATGGGATACACGTCGCGCCAGCCGCCGCCATTCACCGGCTTCATGAACCCGTGCTCGCCCACGTAGGCAAACACCGAGTCCCAGTCGAGTGGATATTCAAGGTTGCGCATGGAGCGGTCAGTGGTGCCCTCGGGGTGCTTCTTGTGTGGCAGGATGACGGTGGGCGGCACGGCCACGCCCAGCTTTTTGGCCAGCGTGTAGTTGAAAAACTTGTCGTCCGCCGACCACCAGAAGGGATTGTTGACGATCACCGTGCCGTTGAGCGCGGCATGCTTCAGAAAGGCGCGATAGAAGGGGATGTCGTGCGAGATGCGATCGACGATGACCGAGTAGCGAGGAGCCTTGTCAAGATGCACGGCGCCGGTCTCGACGAACTCGGCCTGGATGCCTTCAACATTGCGTGCATGGATGCGCTCCACCAGCGCGCCGGGAAAGCTGTTCTCCACGCCAAACAGGACGCCGATCTTCTTCATCCGTCTTTCCCCCTTTCGAGAGCCCTGCACGGCTCCAGTGTACGTCAGGGGTCAAAACACAATGCGCTTCTCCAGGCAACACGCTCGCGTCCTTCAGAACCCCTCCAGCACATCGGCTACAAGCTGGCGCGCAAACTCGCGCGAGAGCCTCTGCACCGCCGCCGGATCTTCCTGCAGAAATGTGGGCAGGTCGGTCGTTGACTGGTACTGCTGCCGGAAGGTGTAGTTCTTGTTCTCGTACAGCACGCGTCCGTCGCGCGCATTCAGCGTGACAGAAACGATCAGCGTGATGAGAAAGCTCGAAGACTGCTGCGTAGCCGAGTTGTAGGTGAGCGGCGATACGACTTCTTTCAGGATGGTCCCGTGCAGCACGGCGTCTGCGTCTTCGCTCGCGGAAGGCGTAACCCGGAACCGCGTGCGCGCCGCAAACTCGCGGATCACCGCGCCGGTCATCGCCGCCTCCACACCGTAGGTCTCTGTGCGCGTGGCGAAGACGGGAACGGATAGCGTCCGCACATCCGGAGGCAGGTGCGTGGCCGCACCCAGCGTGTGGTAACCGCATCCGCTCAAAGCGAAGAGCACAGCAAAGGCCAAGGCAAAGATACGCAGGCGCATAAAGCCATCTTACTGTGCTGCGCCCACGCGCGACGCCAGCCGTTCCCGTACTGGTATAAGCTGGTGGTTCTATGAGATGCACCCTCGGCAATCTAGCCCGCGCCTTGCTGCTCGCAGCACCACTGATCCTCCTTCCTGTCGCAAACCGAGCGCAGCAAACCCGCATCGTGCTCGACGGCACAGACACCGGCCGCGTCTTCGACGGGCTGGGCGCAGCCAGCGCCGGCGCATCCTCGCGCCTGCTCTATGACTATCCCGAGCCGGAGCGCAGCCAGATCCTCAACTACCTCTTCAAGCCCGACTACGGCGCGGCGCTCCAACACTTGAAGGTTGAAATCGGCGGCGACGTGAACTCCACCGACGGCTCCGAGCCCAGCCATATGCGCACGCCCGCCGACCACAACTCCGGCCGCGGCTATGAATGGTGGCTCATGGCCGAGGCGCACAAGCGCAACCCGAACATCGTGCTCGAAATCCTGCCCTGGGGCGCGCCGGCCTGGGTGGGCGCAACCGTCGACGGCAAGCGCACACTCTACACACCCAGGATGGCCGCCTACGTGGTCGATTTCATCCGCACCGCCAAACGCGACTACGGGCTCGACATCGGCTACGTCGGCCCATGGAACGAGAAGGTCTACGACACCGCCTACGTCAAGGAACTCCATCGCCAGCTTCAGGCCGCGCATCTCGGCACCAGGATCGTCTGCTGCGACGAGTACCCCGGCGAAGGCCGCGGCCAGTGGTCCATCGCCGACGAGATGCTCAAAGACCCCGAGCTTGCGCAGGCCATCTCGGTCATCGGCGTCCACTATCCGCTGGTCAACGGCCACATCCGCACCACCGACGCCGCGCGCCGCACCGGCAAGCCTCTCTGGTCCAGCGAAGACCAGCCCAACGGCGGCGGCGGACCGTTCCTCAGCCGCGACTGGGCCGTCGGTGGACGTATTCTCGCCCATCTTTACAACCAGAACTATCTAGAGGGCTCGCTCACTTCCACCGAGATCTGGAGCCCCATTACCTCGTACTACGACAACCTAGCTGCGCCCAACTCCGGCCTGATGTATGCCAATACGCCCTGGTCCGGCCACTACGACGTGCAGGGAGCCATCTGGGCCACGGCGCACACCACGCAGTTCGCGCAGCCCGGCTGGCAATATCTCGACGCGGCCTCAGGCTATCTGCCCGACGGCGGCAGCTACGTGTCTCTGCGCTCCACCGACGGCAAGAATTGGAGCGTGATTCTCGAAACCATCGGCGCAAAACAGCCGCAGCCGGTGACCTTCCGGCTGACAGGCGGCCTGGCAACGACACAAGTGCACGTCTGGGAGACCAACGGCACGCACACCTTTGACCATGTGGCCGACGTCACGCCCGCCAACGGCGAGCTCGCCTACACCTTCGATCCCGACTCGCTTTACTCGCTCACCACCACCACCGGCCAGGGCAAGGGAACCGCCGTGCCGCCGCCCGCTGCGCCGTTCCCGCTGCCCTACGCCGACGACTTTGAGCAGACGCCCATCGGCCGCGCGCCCAAATACCTCGCCGATCAGGACGGCGCGTTTGAAGTGTATCCCTGCGACGGCCGCGCGGGACGCTGCCTGGAGCAGGTCATTACCGCAATCCCCGTGCCGTGGGGCCCGCTCCCCGATCCCTTCACGCTGGCCGGCGACGCCCACTGGACCGACTACACCGTCTCCGCCGACGCGCGCTTTCTGAGCGATGCGCCTGCCGCTGTCATAGGCCGCATCGACTCTTCCGATGTTTTTCGCGACGGCCGCGCGCTCTGGCCCAGCGGCTACGTTCTTGAGCTTAAGCCGGACGGCGCATGGGAGCTGTTCTCCACGCGCTACAGACAGCCCACGATCAGCCTCGCGCGCGGCACGGCAAAGATCGACCGCGCGCAGTGGCATCGCCTCGAGCTGCGTTTCCATGGCAACCGGATCGAGGCTCGGCTCGATGGCGCATCCCTGGCCTCGATGCACGACACAACCCACACCCACGGCATGTTCGCGCTCGGCGCCGGGTGGAACCGCATCCAGTTCGATAACCTGCGCGTCGCGCCCTAGTGTCCTGTCTCTGAAGCTCGTGACATCAATACCGCTGTCATCCTGCGCTCCGGTCGCCGTGGCGACCGGAGCCGAAGAACCTGCGGTTTGGGATGTCAATTTATGATACGGATTCAGGAGAGAAGCCTGAGCGCCACCATGCCTCATCCTCAAATCAAGTTCGGCACCGACGGCTGGCGCGGCGTCATCGCCGACGACTTCACTTTTGCCAACGTCCGCACCGCAGCGGAAGCCATCGCCGCCTACGTCCATGCGCAGGAAGACCCTGCCAAGGGCCTCTGCATCGGCTACGACACGCGCTTTGGCTCGAAGGCTTTCGCGCATGCCTGTGCCGAGGTCGCCGCTGCAACCGGCATTCCAGTCATGCTGGCCGGAGCGGTTACGCCCACGCCTGCGCTGAGCTACGGCGTGCGCGAGCGCGGTGCGGCCGGCGGCATTATGATCACCTCGTCGCACAACCCCGCGCAGTGGAATGGCGTGAAGTACAAGGCCTGGTACGGCGGCTCGGGCAAACCGTCGATCATCGCCGCCATCGAGTCCTATCTGGGCAAGCCGGTGCCCAAAGCTGCGCAACCTGCGCCCATCACCATCGTCGATTTCCTGCCCACGTATCTCCAGGCCATCGAGAGCTTTGCCGACCTCGACCTCATCGCCAAATCCGGCATGAAGTTCTGCATCGACTCGATGTATGGCGCCGGCAGCACCATCCTCTCCAGCATCTTTGAACGCATCGGCGTGGAGCACGTGCAGATTCGTGCCAACCCCGATCCGCTCTTTCCCGGCATCAACCCCGAGCCCATCGAGCCGCACATCCGCGCGCTGGGCGAAGCGACGAAAGCCAACGGATGCCACGCCGGCCTGTGCACAGACGGCGACGCCGACCGCGTGGGCGCAACCGACGAGCACGGCAACTTCGTCGATCCGCACAAAATCTATTCGGTCCTGCTCAGTTGGGTGCTGCGCCGTAAGGGCTGGCCCGGCGCCGTCACGCGCGCCTTCAACACGACGAAGATGCTCGACCGCATTGCGAAGAAGCATGGCCGCGAGCTGATCGAGCACGGCATTGGCTTCAAATTCGTCTGCGACTACATGCTGGAGCGCGAGATCGTGATGGGCGGTGAGGAGTCGGGCGGCATCGGCTTCCAGCGTCATCTGCCTGAGCGCGACGGCCTGCTGAACTGCCTGCTGCTGGCCAACGTGATGGCCCAGGAGGGCAAAACCCTCGGCCAGCTCGTCGCCGACCTGCAGGCCGAGTACGGCGAGCACCAGTACGGCCGCATCGATCTGCACATTGCCGACGACATCAAGAACAACGCCATCGCCCGCGCCAGAGCGCTCAAGCCCGGCGACGCGATCTTCGCCGGCATGCCCATCCTGCGCGTGGAAACCCTCGACGGCGTCAAGTTCTACCTTGACAACCCCGAGGCCAAAACCAAGCCCAACGCCGCCGAAACCTGGCTGCTGCTGCGCGCCAGCGGCACCGAGCCGCTCATGCGCATTTACACCGAATCCTGCTCGAAAGAATCGGTAGCCAAGCTGCTCGAATCCGCGCGCGCCTTTGCTCTGAATGGTTAACTCACGGAGAAGATATGTTCATTCACGTCTTCGGATTTCGCTGGAAGCCTGAGGCGATCGACGCCGACAAGGCCCGTGCCGAAAAGGAAATCCTCGCCTTCCGCAACACCATCCCCGGCCTGCTCGAAGTGCACGTTGGCCCCAACGTTTCGCCGCGCAACCAGGGATTCACCTTCGTCGGCCTCATGAAGTTCGCTGACAAAGCCGCCGCTGACGCCTACACCGTCCACCCTGCGCACCAGGCCCTCCTCGCCTGGCTCGTCCCGCTCATCGACCCCGTCGAGCTCGACTTCGAAGCCTGACGCCAGAAGCGGCGTGCGCGCCGCTCCTTACTTCGCTGCATGCTCAAACATGCGTGCGTCAAAGACGAAGGGCTGTGCCGCATCGACACGCACTTCTGCCATGCGCGGATGCCGCGGATTGAGCAACACGTTCCACTCGGGGCGAATCGGAACCGAAGGAACCCGCAGCGCCAGCGACGAGCCAGCGCGGATCCATGCGTCGCCACGTGTGCGCGTCGCGGCTGGATCGGCCCACCACTCATGCGGAGGCTCTGCGTGCGCAATCGTGGATGCAGGCTCACCTGCGGGGAGCGTCGCTGCAATCGCCACCAGGTCGGAGGGCGTCTGCGAGGGGTCAAGATGCACGAACAATTCGATGGCTGCCAGGGCCAGCGACGGCGAGCAATACACCATCGGAGCGCCGCGCGAGTTCCAGCGCCCGCCGTAGCGCCGTGCGCCCTCGCCACTGAAGGTGCCGGCTGCATGAATGGCTCGGCAAAGCCGCCAGACGAGCATCGCAGCTAGTGTCCTGTAACTGAAGTTCGCAACATAAATGCTGCTGTCATCCTGAGCGACGTCCGCCGCGGCGGACGGAGTCGAAGGAGCTGCGGTTGCTCTTCGCAAATTCTGATAGGAACTTCTGGGACAGACACTAGCTATACACGCCGTAAGCGATCCGGCCGAGCACGTCTTCCACCTCGCGCACGCCAGGATCGGTGTCGAGCTGATCGAGCGGCCTGCCGCCGCGCAGCGCGCGATTCGGCGTCTTGAGCCACTGCGTGGCTTTCTCCTCGCAGCCTAGTGTCTCGACTGCTGCGTTGTAAACCTGCGCCAGCCGCACCGTGCGGTCGCTCTCGGCTGCCGTGAGCCGGGAGTGGTGCGCCAGCCGGCGCGTGAGCGTGCGCTGCGGAATGCCAATCTTTTCTGAGATCTCCGCCTGGCGCAGGTCGAGCCGCTGGGCGAGCAAAAAGAGCGACTGCGCCGGCAGCCCCTCGCGCACCAGCTCGGCCAGCGCACCACCTTGGTTTACCTGCCGGCCAAGGATCGGCTCGCCGCCAAGAAGATCGGGAATGGAATGAGCGGTCATGGCCTACCTCTAAACCATTATAAGCCATTTGGCTATTTTGAATACGCCAAAATTACACAATGGCGGCAATCTTTGCTCGCTTACCCAGGCGTACAACAACCCGTGCGGGCAACGAAGCAACAGAAAAGAACGTCCCGCCGGCCGTCTCTCCATCCAGCTTCACAGCATGCTCGGCGATCTTGCGGTTTGCCTCAGCGCCACTGGCCGCCAGTCCCAGCGCCACCAGCAGCTTCGACAGTCGTACCTGGTTCGGCTCCGGCCCCGCCACGTCGGCGTGCGCCACGGCCATCTCCTCAAGGTCTTCAGCCGCTTCCTTCTGCTGAAACATCCGTGCCCAGTTCTCGTCCGCGCTCAACGCGGCGGCCTCGCCGTGAAATCCGGCCGTGATGGTCCGCGCCAGCTGCTTCTTGACTTCCATAGGGTGCGCGCGGCCGGCAGCCACGTCGGTTTTTAACGCCTCAATCTCCGAACCGCGAAAATCGGTCAACAAGAAAAAATACTTCCACATCAGCTCGTCGTTGATGCTCATCAGCTTGCCGTACATCTCGCCGGGCGGCTCGTTGATGCCGATCGCATTTCCCAGCGACTTCGACATCTTCTGCACGCCGTCCAGCCCCTCGAGAATCGGCGTCATCAGCACGATCTGCGGCTTCTGCCCGTAGTGCCGCTGCAGCTCGCGCCCGCAGAGCAGGTTGAACTTCTGGTCTGTCCCGCCCAGCTCCACGTCACACGCGAGCGCCACCGAGTCGTAGCCCTGCATCACCGGGTAGAGCAGCTCGTGCAGGCTGATGGGCTGCTCGGCCTGGAAGCGCCTGTGAAACTCCTCGCGCTCCAGCATCTGCGAGACGGTAAAGTGCGAGGTCAGCCGGATGGTTCCCTCGTAGCCCAGCTTGTTGAGCCACTCGGAGTTGTAGCGCACCTCGGTCTTCTCCGCGTCCAGGATGCGGAAGACCTGCTCCTTGTACGTCTCGGCATTCGCGTCTACCTGCTCCCGCGTGAGCGGCTTGCGGGTTACGTTGCGCCCGGTCGGGTCGCCGATGAGCGAGGTGAAGTCGCCCACCAGGAAGATGACCGTGTGGCCGAGTTGCTGAAAGTGGCGCAGCTTGCGCATCAGCACGGTGTGTCCCAGGTGCAGGTCAGGAGCTGTCGGATCGAAGCCGGCCTTCACGCGCAGCGGTTTTCCGGTCTTGCGGCTCTCTTCCAGTCGCTCGCGCAGGTCGCTCGCGCGGATGATCTCGGCTGCGCCCTTCTGGAGCAGGTCCATCTGTTCATCAACGGGCAGAAATTCCCGGCTCAAAGTCTCAGGCATCTCCTCCTCAGTATAAATTTGCTGCCCGCGCGTTCCCAGGGGCGCCAGCGCACATCGATCTCGCCTTCAGGCCTGCCGCCTTAATCACAACGCCTCCACGCAGGCCTTGAGTGCCGCCAGCTCCTCGTCCATCAGTTGCATACCTTTTTCGAAGAACTCGAGGGGCATGGCTTCGGGCTTGGTGAGGGTGATCATGTAGACAGAGGCCGACTCTGCAATCGGAACGACCCGCGCCGCCACGATCCAGCGTCCCTCGCCGGCATCGATGAACTCGTGATCGAGAATGCCGTTCTGCTCGGCATAGTGGGGAATCAGGAAGCCCTTGCCGCGGGGAGTCTCCATCTCCCAGCGCCCGTTTTCGACGGGCCTGATGGACCTCACGTTGTGGATGGCCCACTGGGGCATCGTTGTAGGATCGGCAAGAAAGGCATACGTATCCTCTGCCGGACGATCAATCTGGATCGACTTCGTTTCGGTATGAATCATGGCGCACTCCTGTGTGTCCCTGAGCTCTGGTTATGCCGTTGGAATTTTGCTGAGATCGTGGATGGCTACGAGCTTTTTAAGCGTGCCCAAAAGCTGCTGCCGCTCTTTCTCGGAAAGCCGCGAGAAAAACTCCCGGTCGTTCTCGTCTGCGGCTGCGGCCAGCCTGGGAACCAGGGTCCGTCCCGCAGCCGTCAGGCCGACATCCTGGAACCGGCGGTCTTCCGTCGCCTCCGTGCGGTGCGCAAGCTTCTTTTCGACAAGCCGATCCACCAGCTTGGATACCGCTCCACGGGTCAGTCCGGTCGAATCCGCCAGCGCGCTCGGCGAAGTGGTGCCCGCCTGAAACATCTCCCTCAGGATCACCCACTCGGCAACAGTCACCCCGCTGCCCTCCAGCTTGCGGGCAAAGCTCTGCGAAACATGGTTGGAGACAAATCGCAGCCAGAATCCGATGTGGCTCCTCAACTCGCTCACGTTTGCCTGGGCAGCAGCTCGGTCAATCATGTCTGGATATTAGTATCTAAGAAAACTATTGTCAAGATGAAATATTCCTAGGAAACTAGTTTCCTGCGTCCCATCCTTGCCGGCCCGCGCATGACCGAACCGCAGAGTCCGCAAGATCGCGTTTCTCTTCCAATATTCACAGCTTTCGCCGGCTGGTTTTGCATCGATGGCCGCGCGTCCCACATCTCAATCGCAAAAAGGAGGCGTTTTCCTATGCCCATCGTCACCGGCCGCGCCGCGCAGATTCCCGCCCCCGGCAAAGACTTCGAAATAGTTGAAAAAGACTTCCCCGAGCCCGGCGCCGGCCAGGTGCGCATCCGCGTGCAGGCCTGCGGGGTATGCCACAGCGATACCATCACCAAGTTCGCCCTCTTCCCCGGCATTCAGTATCCCCGCGTGCCCGGCCACGAGATCGCCGGCGTGGTGGACGAGGTTGGTTCCGGCGTACCCCTCTTCAAGCCCGGCCAGCGCGTAGGACTGGGTTGGCATGGCGGCCACTGCAACTACTGCAATCCCTGCCGCCACGGCGACTTCATCTTGTGCGAAAACGCGCAGATTTGCGGCATCAGCTACGACGGCGGCTATGCCGACTACGTGATCGCGCCGGCCAACGCGCTCGCCTTCGTTCCCGGCGAGCTTGGCGACGTGGACACTGCACCGCTGCTCTGCGCCGGCATTACCACCTTCAACAGCCTGCGCAACAGCGGCGCGCGCCCTGGCGACACCGTCGCTATCCTGGGCATCGGCGGACTCGGCCACCTGGCCGTGCAATATGCCGCCAGGAGCGGTTACCGCACCGTGGCCATCGCCCGCGGACAGGACAAGGCCCCGCTCGCCAGGCAGCTCGGCGCGCATGTCTACATCGACAGCACTACCCAGGACCCCGCAGCCGAGCTCCAGAAACTGGGCGGCGCTACCGTCATCCTCTCCACGCTCACCAGCGCCGACGCGCTCGCCGCAGCCGTCAACGGCCTCGGCCCCGCCGGCAAACTCATCATCAACGGCGTGCCGGAAAAACCTCTCAACGTCAACACCGTGCCGCTCATCATGGGCCGGCGTTCCATCGTTGGCTGGCCCTCCGGCACCGGTATGGACTCCGAAGACACGCTCAAATTCAGCGCGCTCACCGGCGTGAAGCCCATGGTCGAGGTCTACCCGCTGGAGCGCGCCAGCGAAGCCTTCGACCGCATGACCAGCGGCAAAGCCCACTTCCGCGTGGTCCTGGCCATCGGCCAGCAAGCTCAAGCCGGCCTCAAAGGTTAGGAAAGCTCTGGTTAAGTCACCGTTTTGCAAGGGCACGGCTTCAGCCGTGCCGCAAGTGCCGTAAGATGAATGGGGCTTTAGCCCCTGAGGGATGAGTGAATGACTTAATCAGAGCTTCCTTAGGCTGTATCGACACATAGATCGTCGCTCAGTTGCTGATGGATCCACGCAAGCCCTGTCATCTTGAGCGCAGTTGGGAGCGTTCTTTGCTCCCAACGGAGCCGAAAGTCGAAGATCCGCCCCGTGGCGGGACCTGCGGTTCGCCTTGTGCTGCACCAATCCTCGGGGAGACTCAACAATTTTGCCCATCGGTCAACCGGCTATATATCGATACAGCCTAATCACCCTCTGCCGCGCATTCGGAGCGCCGGCCTGAAAACTTATACTGAATCGAGAGATTGTTGCTCTGCAGCCTTGAAAGACTGCCGTGCTCCATCCTTGCCGTCCGCCGCGGCGGAAAAGGGTGAGAAACCACGGCTCCAGATCACACAAGAATGTCCACCTCCAATCAATCTGCAGCCCAAAATCCGCCGCGCCGCATCATCCTCACCGGCTTCATGGGTTCCGGCAAGAGCACCGTGGGCCCGCTGCTCGCCGGGCGTCTTGGCTGGAGCTTCCTCGACGTAGACGACGTGATCGAAGCCGAAGCCGGCTGCACCATCGCCGAGCTTTTCACCCGCCACGGCGAAGCTCGCTTCCGCGACCTCGAGCACGCCACTATCGCCCGCCTTGTCTCAGGGGACGGGCTCGTCCTGGCGCTGGGCGGCGGCGCAATCGAGCGCGCGGAGACCCGCGACCTGCTGCGCGCGTCTCCCGGCACGCTGCTTGTACATCTCGAAGTCGCGCTCGAAACCACGCTGGCCCGCTGTGCCGGAACCGAGCACGCTCGCCCCATCCTCGCCGACCGCTCCAACCTGGCCGGGCGCTACGCGCGCCGCCTGCCGCTCTACCGCACCGCGCATGTATCCATCGCCGCCGACACGCTCACGCCGCAGGAAGTCGTGGACGCGATCCTGCAGTCTGCCGGTAAAGCTGGAGCGCGGTAGTAAGAAAACGAGCTTGAATCCCCCGCACGATAGGCCGAAACTTGAGAGGGTCCGCACGGGAGGCAGGAATGCCTGAGCAAAAGAGCCAGGTAAAACGTGAATCGCCCCTGGAGCTTTCCTCCGATCGGTTTCGAGAGCTGGGCTACCAGCTTATCGACCGCATTGCCGCATTTCTCGATTCGCTTCCGCAACGTCCGGTCACTCCTGGCGAGTCGCCGGCTGCAGTCCGGCAGGCCCTTGCCGCTGAACGACCGCTTCCGCAGCAGGGTGAGGATCCGGCGCTGCTGCTCAGCCGCGCCGCCGGCCTGCTCTTCGACCACTCGCTCTTCAACGGCCACCCGCGCTTCTGGGGATATGTCACCTCATCGGCCGCGCCGCTCGGAGCCCTGGGAGAGCTGCTTGCGGCCGCCGTCAATCCCAACGTGGGCGCATGGCCGCTCTCGCCCATGGCCAGCGAGATGGAAGCGCAGACCGTGCGCTGGATCGCCGAGCTGCTGCACTATCCAGCCGGTTGCGGCGGCCTCTTCGTGAGCGGCGGCAACATGGCCAACTTCGTCTGCTTTCTCGCTGCCCGCCAGGCCAAGGCAGGCTGCGACCTGCGCAAGGCAGGAGTCGATGGCCTGCGCATGCGCGCCTACTGCTCCGTCGAGACCCACACCTGGATGCAGAAAGCAGCCGACATCGCCGGCCTTGGCACAGACGCCGTCCGCTGGATCGCATCCGATCACGAAGGCCGCGTAGACGTGCAGGCCCTGCGCCGGCGGATCCTGAGCGATCTTGAAGCCGGTGAAAAGCCGGCGCTGGTGGTGGGCAACGCCGGAACCGTGAGCACCGGCGCCGTCGATCCGCTGCCGGAGCTCGCCGCGCTCTGCCGCGAGTTCGATCTTTGGCTTCACGTGGACGGCGCTTACGGCGGCTTCGCCGCGGCTCTGCCGGACGCTCCGGCCGCGCTGACCGCGCTGTGTGAGGCTGACTCCGTCGCCGTCGATCCGCACAAATGGCTCTATGCGCCGCTTGAAGCCGGCTGCGCGCTGGTGCGCGATCCAGGCAGGCTGCGCGACGCCTTCGCCTACCATCCGCCCTACTATCACTTCGGCGATGCGGCCACCAATTACTTCGACCTTGGCCCGCAGAACTCGCGCGGCTTTCGCGCGCTCAAGGTATGGCTCGCGCTGCAGCACGTAGGCCGCGCCGGCTGCGTGGAGATGATCTCCCAGGATATTCGCCTTGCTGAAGAGCTCTTCGCACAGATTCCGGAATATCCTGGGCTCGAAGCCTTCACCCGGTCCCTCAGCATCGCCACCTTCCGCTTCGTTCCTCCCGATCTCGAGCCGGACGCTGCCGCTGTCGAGCCCTATCTCGACCAGTTGAATGGCGAGCTTCTTACCCGCCTGCAGAACGGGGGAGAAGTCTACCTCTCGAACGCCGTCATTCACGGCAAATTTGCGCTGCGCGCCTGCATCGTGAACTTCCGCACCTCTTCGGCCGATATACGGGCGCTTCCGCCGCTGGTTGTCCGCATCGGCAAAGAAGTGGATGCCGAGCTGCGCCCGGCAGGCCTGCGCACAGGCGCCTCAATCTCCAATCCGCCCTCCAATCCGCCGGTTCGCTGAAAACAGCCTGCCACTCGGCGCCATCTGGGAGGGGAATCCGCATCCCGCTTGGTATCATCAAAACAGCAGGCAGCGTATCCCCATCGCTGCGCCCCGAGGTCTCTTCTGTCCTGATGGCTCCCGCATCCCAGGCCGCAACCCGCGCCCATCTGGCTGCCGCTGACGCCGACGCGCACGCGCACAGCCTGCACGCACCGCCTCCCGGCGCCACGGCCCTGCTCATCCACGACCTGCGCGAGCTCTTCAAGGTCAAGGTCGTCGGATTGGTCCTGGTCACCGGCTGGGGCGGCTTTTATCTCGGCTCCATGCAGTCGGGAATCTCCAGCCTGCAGCGCGGCTTGCTCGATACGCTGCTGGGCATCGGCCTCGTCTCTGCCGGCGCCGGCGCGCTCAACGAGGTGATCGAGCGCAAAACCGACGCGCGCATGAAGCGCACCGCCGACCGCCCGCTCGCGGCTGGCCGCATCTCGCTGCCCGTCGGGCTCGCCGCCGGTCTGGGCGCGCTCCTGCTGGGCGCGTGGTGGCTGCTTGTCCACTGCAACATGCTCACCGCGTCCCTCGCGCTGCTCACCGGCTTTACTTACGTGGCCATCTACACGCCGCTCAAGCGCGTTACCTCGCTGGCCACATTCATCGGCGCGTTTCCTGGAGCCATGGGTCCCATGCTTGGCTGGACGGCTGCGCGTCCGCAGATCGAGTGGCAGGCCGTGGCGCTCTTCGCCATTCTCTTCGTCTGGCAGTTTCCCCACTTCATGTCCATCGCCTGGCTCTACCGCGAGGACTACGCGCGCGCCGGCATCCGCATGCTGCCCGTCGTGCAGCCCGACGGCTGGTCTACCGTGCTGGAAGCGCTCTTCTACGCCGTGTTGATGATTCCCGTGAGCTTGGCGCCCTGGCGCCTGGGCATGACCGGCTCGATCTATCCCGTGATCGCCGTCGTGCTCGGCCTGGTCTATCTCGGTTACACGATCCGTTTCGCCGGCATCCTCAAAGCGCGGTCTGAGCCGGAAAGCCGCATGCTGGCGCGCGATTTGCTCAAGGTGAGCGTGCTGTATCTGCCGCTGCTCTTTACCGCGCTCATGCTCTGCGCCAACGCCGAACACTAGGGAGCCCATGACCATAGCCGCTTCTGCTTCTGCGTCACGATCCGGCACGGGCCCGGCCATCGCCGCCATTCTCGTCCTCAGCGCCGCGGCCACGCTCTTCCTCTTCTGGCTTATCTACATTCATCCGGCCGCGGCCTCCAGCACTGAATACGCCTTTCTGCCCGCGCTCAACGCCATCTTCAACGGACTCGCCGCTACCGCGCTGCTTGTCGGCTACACCTTCATCCGCGCGCACCGCATCCCTCAGCATCGCGCGTCCATGATCACGGCTTTTGTCTTTTCCTCGCTGTTCCTGGTGAGCTACGTCATTCATCACGCGCTGCACGGCGACGTGCGCTATCCCGCGCACGCAGTTCTGCGCAGCGTCTATCTGCCGCTGCTCACCAGCCACATCGTCCTCGCCACGATTGCGCTGCCGCTGGTGCTGATCACGTTTTTCTTTTCGCTCTCAGGCCGCATCCCGCAGCACCGCAAAGTCGCGCGCTGGACATTCCCGCTCTGGCTCTACGTCTCTGTCACCGGCGTCATCACTTACGTGATGCTCCGCCTTGCCCAGGCATCGTAAGACGCCGATGACTGTGAAGGGAAGGGAATTGAAACCGCTGAAACCGCCCATGCCCGACGACGGGACCCGCCAGCTCCTGCAAGGGGGTGGCGCCATCGTGGGCGCCGGTATTGTTGCGGGCGTGCTGCTCGAGGCGGTCCTCGGCGGCGTCAGCCGCACCGGCGCGCACACCAACGCCGGCTGGTTCGCGCTCATCGTCCTGCTTGGCTGCATCCCCTTCGGAGGCATGCTGCTCACCCTCGGCGTAGCCAAATGGCTGCGCAATCGCAGTCTCTTCGGCGCCAAGAGCCGCCTCTGCGAGCCTCCGCCGGACGAAGCCGCAGAAAAATGGCGCCGGTCTTCTGACCGGCGGTAGCGCGGGCCTGTAGCCTGCGCATTCCGCAGCAAGAAACGCACCCAGGGCCGGTCAAAGACCGACCCTGCAGCGACCACCCCTGCAGCCGATCGGGAGATCGGCGCTGCTTAACGCACAAAGGCCGCCGCACTCGATCGAATACAGCGGCCTTGCGCCCTTCCACAATTCAATTACATGCCGTTCTGCAGGCTCTGGTCGGGATGAATCACCAGGTAGCTCGCGCCGCCGTTGGCCCACACCAGCAGCAGGATGTCCTTGCCGGACGGCACCGCGTGAACCGCGTTCACAAAGCTGTCCGCGCCATCCACCGGATGCCGGTTGACCGAGAGGATCACGTCGCCCGGCGCCAGCCCCGCGTCTTCCGCGGTGCTGCCCGGCCGCACGCTCTCAATCGCCGCGCCGTGCACGCGGTCCGGAATGTTGTACTGCTGGCGCATCGCCGGCGTCAGGTTATCGACGGCCAGGCCCAGCTTGCTGCCCTGTGTTCTGCTCGATCCGGTGTTCTCCGCTTCCTGCGTTCCGTTGGCGTGGAACTCGCCCACCGTTGCGTGGATGGTCATCGGCTTGCCGTCGCGCAGAATGCCCAGATCGATCGCCGCACCCGGCCGCATCTCGCTCACCGCCACCTGCAGCGCGCTGTTATCGGCAATCTCCCTGCCGTTGAGGGTGCGGATCACGTCTCCATTCTCCAGCCCTGCGCGGCTGGCCGGCGAGTCCGGCGTTACCTGGCTCACAATCGCGCCCGAGGCCGTAGGCAGGTTGAAGAACGAGGCATTTTCCGGTGTCACACTGTTGATGCTGATGCCCAGGTAGCCATGCTTTACTGACCCGGTCTTGATGATCTCTTCCGCCGAGTTCTTCGCAATCTCCGAGGGGATTGCAAATCCCGCGCCGGCAAACGATCCGCTGTTCGAGATGATGAACGTGTCGATGCCGATCACTTCGCCGCGTGCATCCACCAGCGGACCGCCGGAGTTGCCAGGATTGATGGCTGCGTCCGTCTGGATAAAGTCGCCTGGCTTGCGCGGATCGTCTGAGTAAGGATTGGGCCGGTCAAGTCCGCTCACAATGCCGCGCGTGACCGTGAAGGGGAAGTTGCCAAAGGGATTGCCGAAGGCCAGCACCGTCTGGCCCGGATGCAGCCTGGACGAGTCGCCCCAGGGCAGGCTGGGCAGGTTGCCGGCGCTGATCTTGATCACTGCCAGGTCGTTCAGCTTGTCCACGCCCACCAGTTTGGCGGGGAACACGCGCTTGTCATCCAGCGTGACGCGAATCTGCGTTGCGCCGTCCACTACGTGATCGTTGGTCACAATGTAACCGTCGGGCGAGATGATCACGCCGCTGCCAATCCCATGCTCGTACTGCGGCTGCGGCTTCATCCCCTGTCCGCCAAAGCCGAAAAAGAACTGGCGGAATCCCGGCGGCAGGTCTTGTGGCGAGATGCCGCCATTCTGGCCATTGTCCGAGCCGTCGTCCGAGGTGACCCGTGAGGTCACCGCCACGTTCACCACCGCCGGCGTCACCCGCGAGGCAACTGCTTCCACGGCGTTGTCGAGCGCTTCCAACGACGAAACCGCCGAGTCGTCAAGTGGCCCTGCAGCAGCCGCAGCGGCATGCGCCGAGTTGTGGCCGGACAAGAAAGCAAAGGTCACAATCAGCACCGCGGAAGCGATCAGCGGCGCGGCCACCGACTTCGACTTTTCTACTAATGATTTAGTTGTTACTGGCATGAGCATCTCTCCATTGGGGTTGAAAGCTGAGGGTTAAAGTTGGATGACCAGCCAGCCGTCGCCAAAGGGCACTGCGCCGAAAGGATACGCAGCCGGCTGGTTCGGGACTGTTTTCAAATCGGTGTTGGTAGCCATGGGCCGCTGCGCCGGCTTGCCCGCAGCCTGGCCGGCCGCCTGCGCGGTCTGACTGGCGCCATAAACACCCAGAAACATCCGCGTGACGGCGATTTCATGCGCAGGCCTGTTCTTCGCATCCCGGCTCTCAGGCGTATCCGTGTCGTAATCCGCCACGTTCTGCGCCCTGAATGTCGTCTGTATCTGCCACGCGGTCACCACCAGCCACTCCTGAGGCTGTGCGGCTTGAGCCGCATAGGATGCCGGAACCGTGGCCTTCAGCAGTTCCTCGCGCGGCGCAGTCCTGGCCAGATCGCCCGCCCGCACTTTTCCTGCGTCTGTTTCCTCGCTGCGAGCCGTCTTCGTGCTCACTGCTTCCAGCGCGCCAGCCGCATGCGGCATCGCACGGTCCATCGCCGCCCGGCTCGCGCACGGCGGTGCCATCGCCATCGCAGTGATCGCGCGAAAGCCTTCATCCTCCCGCGCCATTGCATATTCGGCGCGAACCGCGTGCGAAGCCTCGGTCTGCGCCACAATAACCTGCGCCGGAGCCACGCTGCGTTCCGGCACAAACGCTACGATCTGCGGACACTGCGCCAGCTCGACTGATCCAAGCAGCAAGCCGCAACCCAACGCGCCTAGCAGCGCCCGGCCAGCCACCGGACTCAGCATCTTGCCCCCAAACAGGATGCTGTGTACACGGTGAACCAGCTCCGGGCGCCGCTCAAAAGCGCCCAGTGAGAGCGCTTCCGCTCGTCGCGCAAAATCCCGCGCCAGGCTGTTCTCCAGTCCGCGCTCGGCCAGGTTCGCCAGGCAGGCCGCATACGCGCGCGGCGCGCCGGTCACCCGCACCACGCCCTCGTCGCAGGCCATCTCCCGCTCTTTCGCCAGTCGCCGGTCCATCCATAGAAGCGCCGGGTTCAGCGGAAACACAACCAGGCCGAGCTTCTGCACCAGGTTGGTCCAGTCGTCGCGCCGGCGCAGGTGCTCAGCCTCGTGCAGGATCACCTGCACCAGCTCGTCGCGCGTCAGCCGCTTCAGCAGCCATTCGGGAATCAGAATCCGCGGCGCAAAAAAGCCGATCACGCTGGGCCGGTCAAGCTCGCTCGTGATGCAAATCTCTACTCCGCGCACGTCCTTGAGCGTCTGCGCGGCCCGCGAGCCAAGCCAATCCTCCATCGGTCTCGCCGACTTCCACAGCCTGCGCAGCCGCGCCGTGTGAACCGCCAGGTCCGCTGCGCGATACGCCGAAAGCGCCAGCCACAGCCCGGCAATCACCAGGCTCCAGCGCGCGTCAAACTCCAGCCACGCATGGGCTGCGCCGGTTGCCAGCGGAGCTTCACTACGCGTCGCTGCGCTGCCCAATCCTGCCAGTAACGGCAGCACCGGCAGGCCCATCGCCACGCCAAATCCCGCCGCCCACGCCGCAAACCGGTGCGTTGCTGAAACCCGCGGCGCCAGCCGCAGGCAAACCGCCAGTCCGGCCGCGACCGCCGTACCCTGCCACAGCCCATCCACCGCCGCCGGCGCAGCCCAGCGCGCAAAGCCGTCAAATCCATTCAGAAATGAGGAAGAAGCGGAGACAATCAGTGCAAGGTCCATGCGTTATGCACCCTCCTCCGGCAGCACATCGCCTACCCGCGCTGCGTGCTCCTTCGCATCTGGAGCGGCATTGCGGATCGCTTCTTTCAGCCGCTCCAGCTCTTCGGCGGAAATCCCCTCGTCGCCCAGCAGGGAGAGCAGCAGCCGCTCCCGCGAGTTGCCGAAAAACCGGCTCAGTACGTGCCGTACCTCTGACCGGCTGGCCTCGTGCTCGGCCACACACGGCTGATACACAAATGCGCGGCCCTCCTGCCGGTGCTGCACGTAACCCTTCTGCTCCAGGATGCGGATCGTCGTGAGCACCGAGTTGTAAGCCAGCGCCTCGCCTTCGGGCAGTTCAGCCACCAGGTCGGTGACCGCCGATTCCCCGCGCCGCCACAGGATCTTCATCAGCCTGAGCTCGGCTTCGGTCAGCGTATTGGACTTCTTCGGTGGCATCTTCTTGATTCAAAAGGAGTGAGTGTGAGAGCCCTCGTTCCTACACTCTCATAGACGCAGCAACTAAGGAATTAGTTAGCACAGCCTCCCCCAATTTTTTAAAACCCAAAGAGGCAGCGCCGGTCTCCAGACCGGCTGGAGCACAGACTGGCGGCGAGAATGCGAGAATGCCGCCAGGACAGCCGGCCGGGAAACCGGCGCTGCACAGAACACTTACCCGCTTAATTCCGCCCCGGTTTTCCGCCGTTCTGCGCAAGCAGTGTCGCGCTATTCTGCTATTCTTTCTCCTTACTGCGGGAGGCACGGCGATGGCCAAGAGCGTCAACAAAGTCATTCTTTTAGGCAACGTAGGCAAGGACCCCGAGATTCGCTCCACCCCTGGCGGCACCATGGTGGCCAACTTCACCCTTGCCACCACCGATCGCCAGAAAGACGCGCAGGGCAACTGGCAGGATAAGACCGAGTGGCACAATCTGGTCGCCTTCAGCCGCACTGCCGAGATCATCCGCGACTACGTGAAGAAAGGTTCCAAGCTCTACATCGAAGGCAAGATCCAGACCCGGAGCTGGGACGACAAGGAGTCCGGCCAGAAACGCTACCGCACCGAGATTATCGTCAACGACATTTCGCTGCTTTCCAGCCGCGACGAGGGCAGCTCCAGCTCCTCGTCCGGCTCACCGTCCAGCCCATCATCCAGTTACGACCAGCGTCCCGCCGCCAGCCACGACGACTACGCCCAATCCACCGAAATCTCCGACGACGACATACCTTTTTGAGGTCTTCGAGTAGCGCCGGTCTGGAGATCGGCCTACGTTGCAAACGCATTGCGAATGCCGCTGGTTGCTGCAATCGATACGCCGCCTAACCCCGCACCGCCACGTCCCGATGATGGGCCAGCGCCAGTTGCCGGAAGCTGCGCGTCAGCGGGTTGTCTCTGCGCGGCGACCACGCCATCACAAACTCCACGAATGCGTTCTTCGCCTTCAGCGGGCAAAACGCCAGATCGCGTGTGCGAAACTGCTGCTCGTTGAGCGGCAGCAGCGAGATGCCCTCGCCCGCCTGCACCATCAGCGCCACGCTCGACCACACTGACGAGATGCTCGCAATGCGCGGCGAAAATCCCGCTTCTGAACACAGCTCGATCACCTTGTCAAAGACCGCCGGCGACACGTCGCGCGACGAAAGCACAAAGTTTTCGTCCGCCAGGTCGCGCAGGTCCACCGGCCCCGGCGCCGCCGGGTGATTCTTGGGCAGAATCGCCACAATCGGGTCCTGGTGCAGCGTAATCGCACGCAGCTCTGAGCGGAACTCCGGCTCCAGCCGCCGCGTGAATCCCACATCGATCTTGCCTTCCAGCAGCGCCGTCCACTGCTGCTTGGGTGTCATCTCCACCAGCGAGAGCCGCACCCGCGCGTACTGGCGGCGAAAGGTTCGGATCAGCCGCGGAAGATCCATGCCCATGCTGCCGGTAAAAAAGCCGATGCGGATGGTCCCCGCTTCGCCGCGATGCACGCGCTGCGCCACGTCAATTGCATGATCGGCGCTGGCCAGAATCCGCCGCGCTTCTTCGAGAAACGCTCTGCCTGCCGGCGTCAGCCCTGTTTTGCGCGCCGAGCGCTCAAACAGGGCCGCGCCAATTTCGTGCTCGAGATTGGCAAGCTGCTCGCTGATGGCCGACTGCGCCACATGCAGCCGGCGCGCCGCACCGCTGAAGCTGCCCTGATCGGCCACTGCGGTGAAATAGCGTAGATGCCTTAATTCCATAGGCTTAGCCTATCGGTTTTTCCGATAGAAAGCAACGGAAGGAACTGCGCAACACAAACTCGCCCTGGTGAATCTTGTAAAGAGCACGCCCTGTTCGCGGGCCCCGCTCGTCTCCCGCCGTGGGTGGAGAGGAGGTCGCGGACATGTGGATCGTCAGGGTCGCCCTCAACCGGCCTTACACCTTCATCGTTCTTGCCCTGCTCATCCTCATCATTGCGCCGGTTGAGATTGCCCGCACGCCCACCGACATCTTCCCCAACATCAACATCCCTGTAGTCTCCGTCGGCTGGCAATACACGGGCCTCAACCCGGAAGAGCTCGAAGGCCGCCTCACCTCGCCTTACGAAAAAGCCCTCACCACGCTGGTCGATAACATCCAGCACATCGAGTCCACCACCTACAACGGCGTGGCCGTCGTCAAAATCTTCCTCCAGCCCGGCGCATCGCTTGACACCGCCAACGCGCAGGTGACGGCCGCTTCGCAATACATGCTGCGCCAGCTTCCTCCCGGAACCCTGCCGCCGGAGATCATCAACTTCTCCGCGTCCAGCGTGCCGATCCTGCAGCTCGGCGTCTCCGGTGAGGGCCTGTCGGAAGCGCAGTTGAACGACTACGCGCTCAACTTCATCCGTCCTCAGCTCATCACCATGCCCGGCGCGGTTGTGCCGTTCCCCTACGGCGGCAAGGTTCGCCAGATCACGGTCAACATGAACCAGGCCGCGATGGAGTCCAAGGGCATCGCGCCCGGAGACGTCCTCAACGCGCTCGCGCAGGAGAGCGTCGTTCTGCCCTCGGGCACCATCAAGATCGGCCAGGATGAATACGACGTGCGCACCAACGGCTCGCCGCGCACCGTCGAGGACCTCGCCAGCATTCCCGTCCGCCAGGTGAACGGCACCACCATCTACCTGCGCGACGTGGCCAGCGTCAACGATGGATTCGCCGTGCAGACCAACGTCGTCCGCCAGGATGGCCGCCGCGGCGTGCTCATTACCGTGCTCAAAAACGGCAACGCCTCTACGCTGAGCGTCGTCAGGGGCATTCGCGCCCTTCTGCCGCGCGTCGAAAGTACGCTGCCGCCCGCGCTCAAGATCACGCCGCTCTCTGACCAGAGCTTCTTTGTCCGCGGCGCCATCGCCGGCGTCGTACGCGAAGCCGTCATCGCCGCAGCGCTTACTGCGGCCATGATCCTCATCTTTCTCGGCAGTTGGCGCTCCACGCTGATCATCGCGGTTTCCATTCCGCTTTCGATTCTCGCTTCGCTCATCGTTCTCGGCCTCATCGGGCAGACCATCAACACCATGACCCTCGGCGGCCTCGCGCTCGCCGTGGGCATCCTCGTGGACGACGCCACCGTCACCATCGAGAACATCGAGCGCTTCATCGAGCAGGGCTATCAATTGCGCGAAGCCATCTTTGAAGGCGCTGCGCAGATCTCCGTTCCCGCGCTCGTCTCCACGCTGTGCATCTGCATCGTCTTTCTGCCCATGTTCTTTCTGGGTGGCGTTGCGCGCTACCTCTTCGTGCCGCTTGCTGAGGCCGTGGTCTTCGCTATGCTTGCCAGCTACATTCTCAGCCGCACGCTGGTGCCCACGCTGGCCATGTATCTGTTGCGCGAGGGCGGGCACAGGGCAGGGAAAAGCATCTTTGCGCGCGTGCAGCAGGGCTTCGAGCGCGGCTTTGGGCGCGTCCGCCGCCGCTATCACGCGCTGCTCGGGAGCCTCGTGCTCCATCGCAAGGTCTTCATCCCGTCATTCCTGGCTGCCTGCCTCGTCGTCTTCGCGCTTCTGCCGTTTCTCGGCGAAGACTTCTTTCCAGACACGGACAGCGGCCAGTTCATCCTCCACGTACGCGCCCCGACAGGGACGCGCATCGAAGAGACGGCGCGCCTGTTCGACCTTGTGGAAGACGAGATTCGCCGCGAGATTCCGCCTGCGCAGATCGACAACATCCTCGACAACATCGGCCTGCCCAACAGCCCGATGAACACGCAGCACCTGACCGATGGCACGCTCGGCGTGAGCGACGGCGACATTCTTGTCACGCTCAAGCCCGATCACGGCCCCACCGCGCGCTACGTGCGCGCGCTGCGCGCCAATCTGCCGCGCCTGTTCCCCGGCGACACGTTTTACATGCTGCCGGCCGACATCACCACGCAGATTCTCAACTTCGGCCTGCCCGCGCCCATGGATGTGCAGATTGAGGGCAACGACGCCGGCGCCAGCAAGGCCCAGGCCGACAATATCCTTGCCCAACTGCGCCAGGTGCCGGGCCTGGTCGATCTGCGCGTCCAGCAGCCATTCAACCTGCCCACGCTGCAGGTGAACGTGGACCGCACCAAGGCCGCGCAGGGCGGCTACACCGAGCGCGACGTTTCCACCAGCGTGCTCAACTCGCTGAGCGGCAGCTTCCAGGTCACGCCCATGTTCTTCCTCAACTGGCGGAACGGGGTCAACTACAGCATCGTTGCGCAGACGCCGCAGTACAAGATGGACTCGATGCAGGACCTCGAGAATATTCCCATCAACCGCGCCACCAGTGCAGCCGAGCCGCAGGCCGGCCCCGCCAATCCTGAGATTCTGGGCGATCTGGCCGCTGTGCAGCGCGGCGACGAGATGGCCGTCGTGAATCACTACAATATCCGCCGCGTTGTGGATGTCTACGCCAGCGCGCAGGGCCGCGACCTGGGCAGCGTGAGCCGGCAGATTTCAAAAATCCTCGCTGCCGATAGAAAAATGCTCCCGCGCGGCACATTCATCACGCTCAAGGGCCAGGTAGACACCATGCGTGCGTCGTATCTTGGGCTTCTGGGTGGCCTGATCTTTTCGATTGTACTTGTTTACCTGCTCATCGTGGTCAACTTCCAGAGCTGGGTCGATCCGTTCATCATCATCACCGCGCTGCCGGCTGCGCTTGCGGGCATCGTGCTCTTTCTCTTCCTCACGCGCACCACGCTCAGCGTGCCCGCGCTCATGGGCGCCATCATGTGCATGGGCGTGGCCACGGCCAACAGCATTCTCGTCGTCTCGTTCGCCAAGACGCAGCTTGAAGATCACGGCGACGCCGTGCAGGCCGCCATCGAAGCCGGCGCCACGCGCTTTCGTCCCGTCCTCATGACCGCGCTGGCCATGATTATCGGCATGGTGCCCATGGCCCTTGGCCTGGGCGATGGCGGCGAGCAGAATGCGCCGCTGGGCCGCGCTGTTATTGGCGGCCTGCTCTGCGCCACCGTGGCCACGCTCGTCTTTGTGCCCTGCGTCTTCGCACTCATTCACGGCTCAAAGCGCAGCCGGCGAGCGCGCGCAAAGAAACGCATGGCGGAGGAGTACGCATGAACCCGGGCAGCGCAGTGGAGGACGCGATGAGCGAAGCGACGAAAAAGGAGGAACAGCCCATGGCAACCGCCATGGAGAACGTGAGAATGGCCGATCAGCAGCCGACGGTTGAAAAGCCCGGCGGAGGCCGCATTGTGCTGGCGCTCTTTGCCGTTGCTTTGCTCGCCGCCATCGGTTACGGCCTCCACGAGCGCGCCGCTGGAGAAAAAGTTCTCGAAAGCGCCACGCTCGCCGCTGCCATTCCCACCGTCGAGGTCGTGCATCCCGCACTCGGCTCACAGGCTGACGATCTTGCGCTGCCCGGCAATGTGCAGGCCTACACTGATACGCCCATCTACGCGCGCACCAGCGGCTACCTTGAGAAGTGGTACTTCGACATTGGCGCGCACGTGCACAAGGGCGATCTGCTCGCCGTCATCGAAACGCCGGAGATCGACCAGCAGCTTGAGCAGTCGCGCGCCGAGTTGGAGCGCATGCAGGCCAACGAACAGCTTGCTGAAGTCACCAGCAACCGCTGGCAGGCGCTGCTGGCCAAGCACGCCGTCTCGCAGCAGGAGGCCGACCAGGCGCGCAGCAATCTCATCGCCGCGCAGGCCGCCGTGGATGCGAGCCAGGCCAACGTGCGCCGCCTCCAGCAGTTGCAGAGCTATGAGCGCATCGTCGCGCCCTTCGACGGCATCATCACTGCGCGCAACACCGACATCGGCGACCTCATCGACGCCGGCTCCGGCTCCAACAATCCGCGCGAGCTCTTTCACCTGGACGCAACCGGCACGCTGCGTGTCTACGTGTCCGTGCCTGAGGTTGACTCCGACGCCATCCGCAACGGCGACCAGGCCACTCTCACCCAGGACGCCAACCCCGGCGTGAGGATTCCCGGCGTCATCGTCCGCAACGCAGACGCCATCAACGACGCCACGCGTACGCTCAATGTCGAAGTCGACGTGGACAACGCGAAAGGCATTCTGCGTCCCGGCGCCTACGTCTTCGTTCACTTCCATCTGCCTGCGGGTACGCACACGGTCACCATTCCGTCGAACACGCTGCTCTTCCGCGCCGAAGGCCTGCGCGTCGGCGTCGTGCGCGGTGGCCGCGTCCAGCTTGTGCCTGTCACCATCGGCCAGGACTTCGGCAACTCGGTGCAGATCACCTCGGGCCTTGCGCCGGAAGACACGGTGATCCAGAATCCCTCGGATTCATTGACCGGCGGCCAGCAGGTCCAGGTGCAGAACGCCGCAGCGCGGGGCCGGTCATGAAGACTGCGCTCTTCGCACGCGCGGCGGTTGTCTTAGCCGCGGCTGCTTTTGCCGTCACCGGCTGCCGTGTCGGCCCGGAATACGTGCGCCCCGCGGCGCCGCTTGCGCCTGCCTTCAAAGAGCCGTTGCCCACCAACTTCAATGCGCAGGATGGCTGGGAGCCCGCGCAGCCCGGCGACGCGCAGTTGAAAGGCGACTGGTGGACGCTCTTCAACGATCCGCAGCTTAACGCGCTCGAAGCGCAAGTCGATCCCTCTAACCAGACGCTCAAAGAAGCCGAGGCCAGCTTCAACGCCGCGCGCGCCGCCATCCGCTTCAACCGCGCCGCAGAAGCCCCGGCCGTCGGTACCGCACCTGCCATCGGCGCTGTACGCGACTCGAATCATCAGCCATACATCAACATCTCCGGATCCAACGCCGGCCAGGGCGATTTCAATCTCCCCTTCGATCTCGACTACGAAATCGATCTGTGGGGCCGCGTGCGCCGCACCGTTGCGCAGGCGCGCGAGCAGGCGCAGGCCTCCGCGGCTGACGTTGCCACCGCGCGTCTCTCGCTTCACGCCGAGCTTGCCGTGGACTACTTCAACCTGCGCGCCGCCGACGCGCAGCATAAGCTCCTCGATGAAACCGTCGCCGCCTTTCAAAGCGCGCTCACGCTTACTGAGGACCGCTACACCGGCGGCGCATCGCCTTTGTCCGACGTGACCGAAGCGCGCACGCAGCTCCAGGCCACGCAGGTGCAGGAGACGGACGTCGATCTCGAGCGCGCCGCGTATGAGCACGCCATCGCCGTGCTCATCGGTAAGCCGCCCTCGGCGTTCACGCTGCCGCCTGCGCCCCTCACCGTCGATGCACCCGCCATTCCTGCCACCCCCGGCGTGCTGCCCTCGCAGCTTCTTGAGCGCCGGCCAGACATTGCCTCAGCCGAGCGCAGCATGGCCGCAGCCAACGAGCAGATCGGCATCGCGCGCGCGGCATTTTATCCCACGCTTTCACTCTCCGCTGCTGCGGGCTTCCTCGGCACATCGGCGCTCAACTGGTTCGACTGGCCCAGCCGCTTCTTCGCCGTCGGCCCCACGCTCTCGCAGACGCTCTTTGACAACGGCCGCCGCCGTGCCGCATCAGGCCAGGCCCGCGCGCAATACGATGCGACCGTCGCTGCCTATCGCCAGACCACGCTCACCGCGTTTCAGCAGGTGGAAGACAACCTGAGCGCGCTGCACAACCTTGAGGTCGAAGCGCACCAGCAGCAGGACGCCACCGCTTCGGCGCAGCAGTCTCTCGACCTCTTTAACACGCGTTACCAGGAAGGCGTGGATAACTACCTGCAGGTCATCACCTGGCAGACCGCGCTGCTCGCAAACGAGCGCAACGAGATCGAGATTGCGCGCCGCCGCTACCAGGCCAGCGTGTTGCTTGTCAAAGCCCTCGGCGGCGGCTGGAATGCCCGGCAGCTTCCGCAGAATCCGTAAGCAGACCCGGCAGGCTGCCTGGCAGTCACAACTCAGCGAGCCATCCACTGCATCAGCGCCGCGCCGCAGAGGGCGGCAAACAGCGCTACCGGCATCGCAATCACGCCAACCCGTAGAAACATCCAGTAGCTCACGTGCAGCTTTTCCCTGCGCAGCGCAATCAGCCAGAGGATCGTCGCCAGCGATCCGCTTACCGAAAGATTGGGTCCCAGGTCCACGCCGATCAGCACGGCCGAAGCCATGAACCGCGAGGCATGCGCTGCCTGTACTGTCTGCGCGGCAACCAATCCGAGCGGCAGGTTGTTCACAACGTTGTTGGCCACGCCCACCACAAAGCCCGTGATCAGCGCGCCACGCGCGGCGCCGAGTCGGTCAGCCCACGCCAGCGCCGTTTCGGTAAAGCGCAGCGCGCCTACGCTCTCCACCGCATCCACCAGGATGAACAGCCCGGCCACCAGCGCAATCGTTGCCCAACTGATCTCCTTTGCAAAGATCCGCGGATCCGTGCGCGTCTTGATCGAGATCAGTGCAGTAATCACTACCGCGACCAGGCACGTCGGCAGGCCCAGATCTTTGTTCATTGCCGACGCAGCCAGCAGGATCGCCACCGTGAGTGCGAGCCCCGCAACCACCAGCTTTCCATTCGCCGTCAGCGGCGCTTCCACGTGATCTTCCATGCTGTCCGCCAGCTCCCTGCGAAAGACGAAGCGCATCACCGCGTAAGTCGTAGCAATCGACAGAATCGACGGCACGCCGAACAGCGCGAGCCATCGCCCCAGCGGCGGCATGCCCAGCCGGAAGACCACCAGGTTCGCCGGGTTGGAGATAGGCAGCGCGAACGATGCGGCGTTGGCAATGAGCGCGCATGCAAACAGGTATGGCAACGGAGTGACCTTTGCTTTGCGGATCGCCGCAAGAATCGCCGGCGTCAGCACCACTGCCGTTGCGTCGTTTGACATGAGCACCGTCACCAGCGCGCCCAGCCCGTAGACCAGCGTGAACAGCCGCACGCAGGAGCCGCGCGCATGCCGGATCGCCGCGGAAGAAAGCCAGTCGAAGACGCCTTGCTCGCGCGCCAATTCGGAGAGGATCATCATCCCGGCCAGGAAGAGGTAAACATCCAGTCCCTCTGCGACGGCTTTGCCCGCAAGCTTTACGGGAACCAGCCCCAGCGCGACGAGCAGCAGAACGCCGCTGCCGATCCAGTACACCTCCTGGATGCCGCGCGGCCGAATCAGCATGAGGAAAATGCTGAGCGCGACAATTGCAAGCAGCACAACATGGAAAGCAGCGGCCAACGGCATGCAACGTCAGACTATCAGGCTCGCGCATCTTGCTTCGCTGCGCGACCGATGCGCGTCCTCCTTTGCAGTGCGCCGTGAGGTAGTGGGTCAGTTTGGAGGATACAGACTTCAGCGTGGAGGGTACGGGCTTCAGCCCGTACATCAAGCCGCACAAAATCAATAATGCTTTAATCAATGGGGCTTTATTGATTGCTGCATAAAGAATGTCCGGTTGTCATCCTGAGCGAAGTCCCGCGCAGCGGGACGCAGTCGAAGGTCGAAGATCCGCCGTGGCGGAATCTGCGGTTGCCTCTCTCATGGCATGGGACATTCCATTTGCAGAAGTCAATAGCCCCTGAGGGATAGGAATACTCAGCTAACCCACCACCCGCCGTGAGTCTTCTTCTCCGGATTCGATACCATGGAAAGAATGGCGGTTTCCGGCTCTTCCATTGGCTCGAAGTTCACCCGGCGTCAACTCATGCGGACTGCGCTCGCCGGCGCGGCTGGTCTTGCGCTTTATGCCGGCGAGATCGAGCGCCACTTCCTCGAGATTTCGTGTGCCGATGTTCACCTCCCCGGCCTGCGCGCCACATTCGACGGCATGCGCATTGCGCAGCTCAGCGACATTCATCTCGACGTCTATACCGAGCCGTTTTTCCTCCGCCATGCCGTCAACCGTATCAACCAGTTGAAGCCCGACACCGTGTTTCTCACCGGCGACTTCGTCACCGGAATTCACGGCACGCACAGGTTTCGCGCATTGGGAAGATTTGCCCGTGGCGCCGCACAGCAATGCGCCGGCATCCTCAACGAGCTCGAGTGCCCGTATCGCTACGCCGTGCTCGGCAACCACGACCTCTACGTGGGAGCGGAAATCGTCATGGAGGCTCTGGCGGACAATGCCATCACCGTGCTCAGAAACACATCACTGCCCATCGAGCGTGGCGGCGCGCGGTTCTGGCTCGCCGGCGTCGATGACCCCGTGGAGGGCCATCCGGCGCCTGATCTGGCTATTCCTGAATCCATCCGGAACATTCCCGATGAGCCGGTCGTGCTCATGTGTCACGCGCCTGATTACGCTGACCGGCTGCTCACCCACCCCGCCGGCCGCACCGTATCCCTCATGCTCAGCGGCCACACCCACGGCGGCCAGGTACGGCTGCCTATCGTAGGCGCGCTTGCTCTTCCACCGCTTGGCAGGAAATATGTCGAGGGATGGTTCCGGCTCGGGAATCTTCAACTCTACGTGAACCGCGGCCTGGGCACGGTGGGCGTTCCATTCCGGTTCGACTGTCCTCCCGAAATCTCGCTGCTCACGTTGCGCGCAGGCTGACCCAAAATCTCTGAGAAGCTGTTGAAAAACTCGATTTTTTGAGAGGACATGGTTTCATCGGGGGTCTCGGCAAGCGATTCCGCTGCTGCGGACTTGCTGGGGTGATCTTCAGCTATGCCGAATAAGACTGAATCAGTCGCCCTTTCAAAACATCAAGTTTTTAGACAGGTTCCGGGACGCTGCGAAGAAGCGGCGCATCAGCCCTGCGCCGAGTCCATCACCTGGCCTTCGTTCTCCTGGTTCTCCTCCACCAGACCCAGCGGATCGTTGTCGCGGTCAGTTGCCTCTGCCAGCGCGTGCAGCCGCGCGGCCAGCTCCGGTGTCCAGCAATGTTCCGGCGCGCGCCAGCTCCAGTTGCCTGCGGCCACTGCCGGCGTATTCATGCGCGCCTCTGGGCCCAGCTCCAGCAGGTCCTGTGCCGGAATCACCGCGATCTGCGCCGGGCTGGTCTCCACGGCCCGGATCAGCGGCCACACCGGGCTTGCTCCGGGCTCTGTGCCGGTGTAGGCCGCAACCGCGCTGCGCTCGTGCCGGCTCGCCGTGTTCCACCAGCCCAGCGTGGTGTCGTTGTCGTGCGTACCCGTATAGGCCACCGTTGCGGCCGTGTACTGGTGCGGCAGATGATCATGCCCGTCCTTGCTGCTGAAGCCGAACTGGATCACCTTCATGCCCGGCATGCGCAGTTCGCGGCGTATCGCATCCACTTCGGGGGTAATCATCCCCAGGTCTTCGGCTATCAGCGGAAGTGGTCCCAGCGCGCTCTCCAGCGCGCGGAAGAGTTCCAGTCCCGGCGCCTTCACCCAATCGCCGTTCACCGCCGTCTCTTCATCGGCGGGAATCGCCCAGTACGCCTCGAAGCCGCGGAAGTGGTCGAGCCGCACGATGTCATACAGCTCCACCGCCCGGCGGATGCGATCGATCCACCAGTCGAAGCCGCGCATCGACAATACGTCCCACCGGTACAGCGGATTGCCCCACCGCTGTCCGGTCACCGAAAAGTAATCAGGAGGAACGCCGGCCACGCGCTCCGGCCTGAAGTCGTCGTCCAGCTCGAACAATCCGGGGTGAACCCACACATCAGCCGAATCCATATTGACGAAGATGGCCACATCGCCCAGGATGCGGATTCCGTGCCGCGCCGCCGCGTCGTGCAACTGGTTCCATTGCCGCGAAAATGCAAACTGCAGCACCTGCTCCTGCGCCAGCGTGCGCCCGCTCAGGTCATACACCTCGACTAGCGCCTGCGGATCGCGCCGCCGCAGCGGATCGGGCCACTCGTTCCACGCGCCCGTGTTGAACTGCCGCCGCAGCTCGGCATAGAGCGCGTAATCGTTCAGCCAGAAGGCTTCCTTGTGGCAGAACGCTTCGAACTCATGCCACTGCTGCGCCAGCGCCGGCTCGCGTGGTCCGCGATCCAGAAAGTTGCCCGCGGCTTCATAGAGCAGCGGCACCTTGCGCCACTCCACTTCGTGGAAGTCCACAGCGCCTGCGCGGCCGGCCAGCCCTGCAATGCGCTCGCCCTCGATCCATCCCCAGTCGGCAAGAAATTCGAGGCTGATGAAGTAGGGATTGCCCGCAAAGGCCGATGAGCTGGCATACGGGGAGTTGCCATATCCCGTAGGGCACAGGGGCAGCACCTGCCACACGTGCTGTTTCGCAGCGGCCAGAAAGGCCACAAACTCGTGCGCGGCGGGGCCAAGGTCGCCGATCCCGCCATAGGAGGGCAGCGAGCTCACGTGCAGCAGGACTCCGGAAGAGCGCTCGAATTCCATCGGTCTCCACAGCGGCTAGGCAGGGTGCGCCAGCCGCGCCCTCTTTGTGCAACTATAATCCCTGTGTTCGGCGTACAAGCCGCAAAAAATATCTCAGGAAAGCCAGAGGTAACGGACTTTGAATATTCGCCGCTGGGTTTTGTCAGTCTTCATGCTGGTAACGATATCAGCTCTCGCCGCCGCAGCCCACGCCGCGTCGGCGCCGCCGCAGCCCGTCGTCATTGACGCGGGCTGGCAGTTGCAGGATGTTGCCAGGGCCACGCAGCCGGGTGCGGAAGTTTCTTCTTCCGCTTTCAGTACTGCCGGATGGTACGCCGCCACCGTCCCCGGCACCGTGCTCACCACGCTGGTCAACAACCGCGTCTATCCCGAGCCGCTCTACGGCGAAAACAACCGCCCCGAGATCATTCCCGAAAGCCTGGTGCACACTTCGTACTGGTACCGCACGGTCGTCGAAGTACCCAAATCCTACAAGCGCCACAGCGTCTGGCTCAACTTTGACGGCATCAACTACTCGGCTGTCGTCTGGGTGAACGGTACCCGGATTGGAACCATCCGCGGCGCTTTCATCCGCGGCAACTTCGACATCACTGCGCTGGTCAAGCCCGGCAAAAAAGCCGTCGTCGCCGTCGAAGTCTCGCCGCAGCCACACCCCGGCGCGCCGCACGAGCACACCTTGCGCGCCGGCATGGGACCCAACGGCGGCGAAAGCGCCATCGACGGCCCCACCTTTCTCTGCACCATCGGCTGGGACTGGATTCCCGCCATCCGCGACCGCGACACCGGCATCTGGCAAAAGGTCTTTCTCTCGGCATCGGGTCCGGTGCTCGTCAAAGATCCGCTCGTCACCACCGATCTGCCTCTGCCCAAAACCGATTCGTCGGACGTAAGCGTTCAGGCCACGGTTGAAAACAGCACGGACCAGCCGCAGAAAGGCGTGCTCGAAGGCGCGATCGAAAACATCAAGTTCAGCCAGCCCGTCGAACTTGCACCGCACGCGAAGCAGCAGATCACCTTCGATCCCAAAAACACGCCGGCTCTGCACATTCTCAGCCCGCGCCTGTGGTGGCCCAACGGCTACGGCCCGCAGAATCTGTATCGCCTGCACCTTGACTTCAAGTCCGGCCGCAATGTCTCCGACAGCAACGATCTCGACTTCGGCATTCGCAAAATCAGCTACAGCGTCCCCGGCACTGACACGCTTACCATCTCCGTCAACGGCGTGCCCGTCTTCATCCGCGGCGGCGACTGGGGCCTGGACGAAGCGCTCAAGCGCATCCCACGCGACCGCCTCGAAGCCGAGATTCTGCTGCACAAGCTCGCCAACCTCAACATGATCCGCAACTGGGTGGGCCAGAGCACCGGCGAAGATTTCTACGAGCTCTGCGACAAGTACGGCATCATGGTGTGGGACGAGTTCTTCCAGCCCAACCCCGGCGACGGCCCTAATCCCGCCGATCTCGACACCTACATCGCCAACGTCCGCGACAAGATTCTGCACTACCGCAACCACCCCTCCATCGTGTT
Organism: Acidobacteriaceae bacterium; assembly: GCA_030038195.1. GTDB lineage: Bacteria > Acidobacteriota > Terriglobia > Terriglobales > Acidobacteriaceae > Telmatobacter. The sequence goes on along the minus strand of JASHPJ010000125.1, from coordinate 431 downwards.
ATGGTGTGCGCGCAACGAGGGCTACCCTCCGCCGGAGATTGACGCCGCGCTGCGCAAAGTGCTGGCCGAGCTTGAACCCACGCGCCGTTACCAGCCCAGCTCGACCGACGGCGCCGGCGTCCGCTCGCACGGCCCGTATTCCTGGCGCGTGCCACGCGAGTTCTACAAGGTCACCGACGACTATTTCAAGACCGAAACCGGCAGCGTCTCCGTGCCCACGCTCGAATCCATCCACGGCATGATGCCGAAGAAAGACTGGGAGTCCGTCAACGACGACTGGGCCGAGCACGACTTCGCCAAGGGCAACTCCGGCGCGCAGGACTATCGCGAAGAGATTGCCGGCCGCTACGGTCCCATCCGCAACCTCGTCGACTTCGTGCGCAAGGCGCAGATGGCCAACTACGAAGCCTTCCGCGCCATGTACGAGGGCC